>JAQVOH010000096.1 GCA_028702695.1 Desulfotomaculaceae bacterium | reverse complement strand
GATATCTCCACCAGGTAAATAATAAGCTACAGCCAATTAACAAAACAGATGTACATAAAACGAATACGGCAGCAGCATGCGAAAAAAAAGCGGCTATAATTACCGCCACTAAAGTGATCAGGCACATTATTAGTAATAGAATTTGGATCTCTTTATTACGCAACAAGTGTTAACCACCAACCTTATAGCCTAAACCACGCACTGTTTTAATTAGAGTTGGATTTTGTGGATATTCCTCCAGTTTTTCACGCAACCTTTTTATATAAACCGTTAATGTATTATCATTTACAAAATCCCCTGCCACATCCCAAATCTGCTCTAACAGCTGATTTCTTGAGAGAACCTGTCCGGTATGGTTGGCAAAGATAAGTAATAAGCGATACTCTAAAGCAGTAAGGATAATTTCAACTCCATTTTTAAAAACCTTTCCTTCGAGTGTATTAATTTGGACATTTTCAATTTCTATAATCGTATTTTTCTTAGTCTGCTTCTGGTATCTCCGTAAGACCGATTTGATTCGTGAGATAAGCTCACGGATGCGAAAGGGCTTTGTAATATAATCATCTGCTCCCATATCAAGCCCCATCACCACATTAACCTCATCATCAATCACTGTTAAAAAAATGACAGGAATATCTCTTTGCTCTTTTACTATTTTACATAATTCATAGCCGCTCCCATCCGGCAATGATAGATCAAACAGACATAAATCTATTTGGTCCAACTCCTGGGTTATCACTTTTTTCGCAGAAACGGCATTATAGCAAAGAACAGTAGAAAAATGTTCCTGCTGCAACGAGTATTCTAAACCGGACGAGATCGTTTTATCATCTTCCACCAGCAATATTTTCATTTTAATGTTCACCTGACTGATTGTTTTCTATACCACAGTCTGCAACTTAACAACGTGAGCTCATCAAACCTGTACCCAGTCAGTACGCGTAAAGACCTCCGGCTCGCAAGGCGCTCCCGTCAACCAGGACCAGAACGCTCCCTCATCACCGTTGAAGGCGAAACACAGCGCTTGCACTTCCGGGAATTGTCGAAATACAGTCCACGTTATATCCGCCATGACTCCACCAGGTCCAAAACTAGTAGGTGAAGGGATACTATTATCATCCAACAAAATTGCGAAAGTCAGCGAAATCTAAGGTAACAGTGTCACCATTGTTGCTGCGCGTGATACCACGAAGCATGCCCGCAGTCCGCTCTGAGAAGTATGACCGGTAGCCGCGTAAGTACTCTTCCTCCGGGGGTCGCCCTCCGTGCATATGAAGTACGCTTTTACCACCTGTGTACCGATTTCATCTTTTTCGGATCCTGTGTCCTCAAGTGGTTTTAGAGGGTTACTATTTAAGATACTATCCACTTCTTCATAGCCTGTCGGGAATGCGTAGTTGTAACGGGCTGGAAGTGCAAAAACATAACTACTATTACGGCCAAGTTCGCTAGGTCCGACAGGCGCTGCGCCAATATGGAATTCTCTATTTTGAAGTAAGTTCCATTGGGTAAGTGTAAATATCATGATGGGAATGTCCTGCCGCTGGTTTTGAGCGCTCCACTGCGGATGTCTGATAGAAATCAGCGGGCCGGTTTCTATACTCACGCTATTTTGCAAACTTCCCGGATTAAAACCTTCCCATTTGTCCTTTATGATCGAATAACCTTGCCAGCTCTCAGGCAATGAAAGACTAAAACCATATTGGATATTTTTGTACACAGTTGGGGTCTTATCACTTTCATCCTGGTTAATAAATTGAATTCTTTTTGCCCTGTATTTACCGTTGTCAAAAACATACGCCGCCTTAATTTCCCCAATAAAGTACGCAGGAGTTACTTGGGCACGAATGCTTACTATCAATTCATTATCAATCACTTTATAACAGTAACTATTACCAAAAACTACATTATCAAACCATGTAGCAGCATAGCCCTTTTCTTTATGAATCGTTGTTTCTTCACTGCCTGTGATGATTTGTATGGCTATGTCGTCTCCATCACTTTCAATTTTCGTATTAATATGCTGCTTAACAATATCATCAGTATCTTCTACATCTATCTCTGTAAAATCGCCGGGGGTTAAAATATGGATATCTTCTGTATGAAATCCTGTTCCTGTCCCAGTAGTCAAGATAACAATCAATTCATTTTCACTGTCCTGGTTGATGTCATTAAAAAAAAGTTGAGGGGCATAGGTAGGATTGGTAACGTTTTTCCAATCGAAATATTTGCGCTCTCCCTTAGCCTCCAGTATAAATCCATCATACATGCCATTTATCTCTTGAAAAGGATATAATCTGGCCTCAGCTTCCGGCAGACTAGAAACAAAATATGGCTTATTTATTTTGACTGCATTATTTTGACCATCCCACTGGATATCTGCACCTAACGCTTCCGCAATCCACCGTACCGGTACCATAGTCCTGCCGTTAATAATTTGCGGCGGCACGTCTGTCTTAATTTCCTGGCCATTTACAAATAGCTTGATAGAGTTATCAGCAAATGCTGCAGTTGCAAAAATACTGACTAGTATAGCAACACCAATAACAACTAACCATTTCTTTTTCATTGGAAATACCTCCCTTTAAATTCCATCTATCAACATGAAAGGACGGTTCTTTTATGTTCATCTTATCCTCAAATGGTAGTGATATCAAGAGAGCCATCCCCCCTGGGCTTACCATTATTTTGATTAATTGATTAATTGACACAGCCCACTCCTTATGATATGTTAATGGTATCAATTTGATATCATTAACTAAGGGGGGTTCAAATGTCCAGACATTCCAATACAAGCGAAAGACAACTGCATTATGAAGAGATCGAGGCAAAAAGCACTAGCGGTATGCTGCTGCTGATACTGAACATCATCCTGATGCTCGGTGCAATAGCTGGATTCATTTACGGCATTGTTCTTGCTTTAAATGGAGCAGCACTTGGGATATGGTTAAGTTTAATCGTAGTTTGCGTTTTATATCTTTGCCTGATCGGGCCCTTACTGTTCGTTGGTTTGAAAATCCTCCAACCCAACGAAGCTTTGGTACTCACCCTGTTCGGCAAATACTACGGGACATTAAGGGGAGAAGGCTTTTTCTTTGTCAATCCCTTTGTCAGCGCAGTGAACCCCGCCTCTGGAAATGATTCGGTCGGTACTACTGTTTCTATTGAACAAGCCTCATCCGGGGGGAAACCCTCAATCCAGGGAGTCAATGTGAAAAGACCGAATAAAAAAATTTCATTAAAAAGCATGACCTTGAATAACGAAAAACAGAAGATCAACGACGAGCTGGGTAATCCGATCATCATCGGCATCGTCGTTATCTGGAAGGTGGTCAATACAGCCCAAGCGGTCTTTAACGTAGATAACTACATCGAGTATCTGTCCATCCAATGCGATTCGGCCCTTCGCAATATTGTCCGTCTCTATCCCTATGACGCCTCCTCGGAGGATGGCGAAAAGTCCCTGCGGGGCAGCAGCCAGGAAGTTGCAGAAAAAATTAAAGAAGAAATTCAATCAAGAGTTGATATCGCCGGTCTTGAAATACTGGAGGCACGGATTACCCATCTGGCTTACGCACCGGAAATCGCTGCCGCCATGCTGCAACGGCAGCAAGCCTCCGCAATCATCGCCGCAAGACAGATGATTGTTGAAGGCGCCGTTGGAATGGTGGAAATGGCTCTGTCCAAGCTAGACAATAATAACATCGTGCAACTGGATGAAGAGCGTAAGGCGGCTATGGTCAGCAATCTTTTGGTTGTACTCTGCGGGAACAAGGATCCTCAGCCCATAATCAACAGTGGTTCCATATACTAAAGGCAGTGTATAGTAAGGCCTAAACTGGAAATACACGACCAGCGTGTGGAGGGGTGATACCGATTGGAAAATGCAACGCATAAAGAAAAGGATAAAAAGCAAATTCTCTTGAGAGTATCCCCCTCTCTCTGGAGGGAATTAGCCACCTGGGCTGAAGATGACTTTCGTTCCATCAATGGCCAAATCGAATACCTACTGACAGAATGTGTAAAGAGGCGAAAAAAGGATAAAAAAGATACTTAAAAGGCGAAACTTGTTAGTTCGCCTTTTATTTTTGTATTGATTTGCAGTTGACATAGTGCGGTAAAATAGACAATAAATGGATTATTTACCCATCTTATTAATAGTAGTAGCCAACCTTTTTAAGCCGCCCATCATAATTCTGGTCGGGCAGGCCAGGTTCATCCGCTCAAATCCGGCGCCTTCTTCGCCGAAAAGATAGCCTTCATCAAAAAATACTTCTGCTGCAAAATGCATAAGCTTTTCAAGCTCATCTTTGTTCAGGCCGAGCCCTCTGAAATCCATCCATTGCAGATAGGTTCCTTCCAATTTGATGACCTTGATGACCGGCAGGTTTTTCTCAATGAATTCTTTTAGCTTCAGATGGTTGTGATAAATAAGCCCAAGAAGTTGCTCCAGCCATTCCTCACATTCCGTGTAGGCAATCTCGCAGGCCTTGTAGCCCAGGATGTTCAACGAATAAAAACCATTGGACGCCATTTCCTGCAAATACGCTTTACGGATTTTTTCATTGGGAATAATGATGCTGGAGGTTTGCATACCTGCCAGGTTAAACGTCTTGCTGGGCGCCGTGCAAACAATAATGTTGTTGGCCAGTTCTTCCGATATATTTGCAAAAACATTATGTTTGTGACCAGGCATGATCAGGTCAAAATGAATTTCATCGGAAATGATCAGGACATTATTGCGCAAACAGATATCACCAACCCGGGTAAGTTCTTCAGGGGTCCAGACACGTCCCACCGGGTTGTGGGGGTTGCAGAACAAAAGGATCTTATTTTTGGGGTTTCGGGCTTTTTGCTCCAGGTCATCATAGTCTATGACATAGTTCAAGCCCGTAAAAATCAGCGGGTTTTTAACCAGGGTACGATTGTTGCTTTCAACGGCTATATAGAAAGGATAATAGACGGGAGGCTGGATGATAATCCCATCCTCTTGCTCAGTAAAGGCCTTAACTGCCTGAAAAAAAGCATTAACCACGCCGGGTGAGCCAATGATCCATTCCTTCCTGACTACCCAGTCATGTCTTCTTTTCATCCAGCCGCACACAGCGTTTAGATAGTTTTCTGTCGGCTGGGTGTAACCCAATATAGTTGAGTCTATATATTTCTTTAAGCCTTCCGTGATTTCCGGCGGGTTTTTAAATTCCATATCTGCAACCGAAAATGGCACCACCCCTTTAGAGACATTGGGATTCCATTTTCTCATCTGTTCCCACTTGCCGGAACCGGTGTCGCTTCTGTCAACGAAGGTTTCAAAGTCATACCCCATCTTTTCATCTCCTGTTCTATCTAAGGCCACTACCACACATTATACTTCCATCGTTAAGATTATTCATTCTGCACCTAATATTAATTTGCTTATACTGATTCAACCAACAAGAACCTATCCCAAGGGAGTGAGCAGCCAGCATCATGTTACCGATTGCCAATGCAGAATCCAGCATAGCGTTGCCGTTGTCTTTTAAATTAGATACGATGATGTATGTGGGCGCATGGTATAAAATATTTGTGTATTCATCCTTTGCCGAACAGCACTCAATACTTCTTCTGGTTTTTGCTCGTCGCGAAAATTACGTACGCTTCTTCTTGTAATAATTTTTCGATTTCGATACCAAAGCAACCATTGCTGCCTACGCCGTTTACCCTGGCTTATTCTGCTTCTGTTAATAGGGCTCATTTCAGGTACTATTATAAGCCGTTTTGAGGAAACTTTTTGGCATTGCAACCATATTTATTTCTCCTTTGATGTGAATTACAGAAGTTTATTACCTGGCGCATTCCCACAATCCTGTTCAGTGCCGGACACCAGTCATATCAGGGTTTTTGGAATATCTGGCCGATCAATCCGGCCGGATTTTTTCTTAAAGGCGCCCAGCAGAATAAACCAGACTTTCATGAGATCAAGTTGAAGGCATTAAAACCGATTATATAGCTATATTGATTTATTCCAAACTAATACTATACAATCTAACCAATAGACTGGTTGCCCGAATGCCGGCAAATTGCTATCATTGTCTTTATATACAACCATCCAGTAACCCTGAGAAACTAAAGATAGACGGAGATACATATGCAAAAGCAAGAACTAAAACAAGGAATTAATGACTCAATCCCAATAATTTTGGGCTATTTACCGTTGGGACTCGCATTCGGGGTGCTGGCAAATGAGGTAGGCATGTCAATAATTCAGGCTACGATGATGTCGACCCTGTGTTTTACTGGAGCCGGGCAATATATCGCCATTGGAGTGATGCAAGCGGGAGGAGCAGTATTCACCATTATCCTGGCAAATGTTTTAGTGAACTTAAGGTATTTTTTATTTTCCACATCTTTGGTGCCCTATCTCAAGGGGCGGGTTCCAACAGTAATTGGCACCTTTCTATCCTATGGATTGACCGATGAGACTTATGCAGTAGCGATGAACCGCTATCAGGATCATGCGCCTACCGCCTCCTATATGGCCGGCCTTAATCTAAGCTCACATATAGGTTGGATCACTAGTACGCTTTTGGGAGCCATACTTGGTAGTTTTATTGGCAATACTGAGCGTTTGGGCCTGGGATTTGCTTTGCCGGCGATGTATATCTGTTTATTGGTCTTTATGATTAAACGTAATTCAGACGTTTTTGTGGCTTTATCTTCAGCATTGTTTTGTTTACTAATTGGATATCTCGTACCTTCCACTATGGAAAATTTGTTTAATATCATTATTGCTACGATTATCGCGGCAAGTTTGGGGGTGTTAATCAGTGAGCGAGACTAGTATTTGGATCATGATTATCGGTGTTTCGCTGGTATCTATTTTGCCACGTATTCTGCCCGTAGCACTGTTTTCTCGCTATGAATTTCCAAAACCACTAAAACGGTGGTTATCCTTTGTAGCCCCGGCAGTTTTAGGAGCTTTAACAGCTTTAAGTGTATTGGCGCCTGATGGAGACATTAATATAAGCATTCATAACAGGTATATCTGGGCCTTCATACCCACGCTACTGGTCGCCATTAAGACCAGAAGCCTTTTTTATAGTTTGTTAGTTGGAATCCTAACTATGGCTCTTTTATATAATTTTGTGTGAGGAATGGGAACCGTTCTGTTTTTATTGGTTCCTACAGGGGGAGAAAATATTGAAAAGAAAAAACCGCATTTTACTACTGGTGATTTTATATGTATTCCTGGTTGGCTTTTTTTCCAGCACTGGAACCGGGATGCAAGAGCTTATCATTTTTGCGATATTAACTGCAATGGTTATAGCCTCTTCTTTTATTGTCTGGCATTATTACTTAACGGATAAGAATTCTCTGAAACAGCGCCTTATTTATATTTGCATTTCTTTTATAAAACTGACGGTTTTCACCGTAGCCGTAAAGGAGCTAACAGGGGTTACACTCGAGTACAGTGCTTTAGTCGTGTTTTTTATTGCTTATACGATTTTTACCCTGTGGCAATTTTTAGATTTATCCGTGTGGGAAAAAGGAGTACTGGTATTAGTCCTGGTTACCGTGCTTGGAGTAAAAGCTTACGAAAGAGCTGAACCCTCCACTGCATACCAGCTTTACCGCTCTGAGTTGAGTGAGGTCACCCATTATGAAGAGATGCAGGACCTGCTTCAGGAAGATTATTGGATAGATTTTACCACGGAAGACTTCCAGGGCTTAAAACCATACCTGGCTCTTTTCCAGGAACAGCAATTCTTAAGATTTTTCCAACCAGCTTTTTTGGAGTTTGAAGATGGTCAGATGGTCATGTTGGAAGTATCTCGCAAAGATCCGGATAATAAACTTCGGTTTAGCAATATAAAACTGCTGCCGGAGGAAATTGGTTCTTACTTCCGGTATTACCCCCTGGAAATAGAGCGCAAAGCCGATTATCCCAAAGGGAAAAAAGACAGTAAAGCCATTATTGAAACCAGGGGCGCCTTTATTAGCCATGCCAGTCTTTACCAGGAACGGGAATGGTATGAGAAATTGATCGGCGTTTTCGGGGATGAGAAAGTCTGGGGTGAGCTGTTGGTGGAAATGGACAGTTTACAAGCACCGGAAGGCCCTATATGTGGGTGGGGTACTAGCAGTGAAGGATACCTGTTTTTCAGATTTTGCCAGGATTGGGAAGTAGACAAAGAAGTCCTGGATGAAATATACATCCAGTTTCAAGACAAGGCAGCAAAACATGACATCTTCCATCTTCCGGTCGTTTTTCAACGTTGCAGCGTTTGTTGTACCAGTGCCAGATTCCCTCAGGCGAGAGGTCTTCCATGTTAGTCACGATGGCTTGATAATCATATGCGTCTTTAAATTCAAAGGCGGTTTGACTTCCTTTGGGCACTGTTTATTCCAGTGGTTGTTTACCGTCTGCGTTAGCAGAAGCAACAATTACAAGTTGAAAACGCCAACCGTGATGAGCTCAAAAAGCGCATGGCCGATATGAGCGAATTTCTGCGGGAACATCCTACCGCTATCGCCGAATATGACGAGCAGCTTGTCCGTTCGACCGTATAACAGTGAAGGAAATGCTAATGGATAGCTTAACCTTTGATGAAAGTTCTTTTGATGTAATATGGTCGGAAGGGGCTATCTACAACATTGGTTTTAAAAAGGGACTGTCCCTGTGGAAAAAATATTTGAAGTATGACGGTTATATCGCTGTTTCTGAAATCTCATGGCTGACCGATACAAGACCAGACGAAATCGAGCAGTACTGGGTTAATGCATATTCGGAGATTGATACAATTGAAAATAAGCTTGCAGTAATTGAGAAATGTGGGTATACTCCCGTCGCCAATTTTGCTCTGGATGACAAATGCTGGATCGATAATTATTATCAGCCGTTACTGGAAAATTCGGAAGCGTTTCTAATCTGACCACTTAACTATCAAAACTGCCTTCGTGGACATATTCCCACGGAGCGATAATTTTACGATTATAAAGCTCTCACTTTCAAGGTCAAAAGT
>JAQVOH010000095.1 GCA_028702695.1 Desulfotomaculaceae bacterium | reverse complement strand
GTCCGGCCCGCCGTACTGGGCCATCAGGTATTTGGCCATGCCGATGTCGTTTTTAAATACGCGGACCGGGTATTGAAGTTTTTTTTCATACATCCACATATCTTTTTATTCCTTTCTTAGGCGTATTCAATTTCCCACGGCCATGGTTCCTCGATCCATTGCCAGGGGCATTTATCTGTATTTGTGCTAAAAGCTGACAGAGGACCATAAATTTCTTCATATCGCTTTATAGCCGGCAGTAGTTTATTACGCACGGCAGCGAAGTCCCTGAGTGCCGCACGCTCCTGCGGGTGAGTGTCCAGGAACAAATTAAGTTCTATCAAAACAAACTGAAGTTCCTGAATTTCTCTTAATAGGGTTAATCTTTGGTTCATTTTACTCTCTCCTTGTTAATAAGGATAAGGGCTATAGAGGTCTGGAAAAAGAGTACCTTTTTCCAAGGCCTCGGCCGGCGTAAATGTTCGTCCGTATTTTTGCCAGATCACATAGGCCTGGGCTAAGCGGGCAGGCGGGTACAACCCTTCAGCCTGCAGGTCTTCGGCTGTTTGGCTTTTGGCTTCAAGCGGCGCTTTAGTTTTATCGTTGCCCTTGACAGCTGGAGCCGGGCTGGCGGGCGGCTCTTGAGGGTTCTGCGGTAGCATGAAATAACCTCCTCTATTGGCATGCTTTATCACTCCCAGTTTATGTGTGCTAATTCCTGGTTGTGACCAGTAGTGGGAAATATTAGCTGTTGCAGACCCGGTTTGGCAAGCATATTGAGGTCAGAGTCGTAGCCCGGCGGGCACGTCAAAAGCCCGGGTTCATAAAAAACCCGGGCCTAACTGGTTTACGTGGCAATTCCCATTAATTAGTCCCACAAAGGTTCGGCTCTATCACGCCGTGTTCGATTGAAAGGTTGAAAATGTGCAGGTGTTTAAGACATAGACACTAAACAGCCGGTCTTTGACCTTTAACGAATGCAGTATATTCCGACATCATACGTCTAGCGACCGACGACTGAATCCTATAGCCTTTTAAACAGTTCTATCAATCTGAACGAAAAGATCACTTGGCAATCGTCCTCACTAACAGCCGTATCATTTACATCCTTAGCAGTTGGCGTCTTGTAACTTTCCAGCTGCTGTTCATTTGGTATATGTGTTACAGACTTGCCGTTTACGTCTGATGCCATTTGAGTGTCCAGGGTCTGAGCAGGTTGTTTGCCTGCAACGACATTATGCGTTGAGGGGTTGGCTGGAAAACGCATTGCTGCTGTGTTGATGGTTGCAATTCTGGTCATATCCACAAAGCAGAGGGGTGGAAAGAGGACGCACCACCAATTTGTTCCCCCTCCGCTCCCGATAACTACCCGCACCGCCTCGTATTCACCTGCGGGTAGAATAAATGCGCCATAATGCTTGGTGGGAAAAGGAAAAGTGTCTAATTTCGCAGTAACGGGGTAATCCTTGCCCTCCGCCTGTATTACGCGACTGGCGATCAATTCAATCCGGTTGAGGTTGGCCCGTGCGGTCAGTCTGGCCGAGTCGATATCACCGGAGGCCAAAAACTCCGGAGCCATAGCCTGAATGATTTCATCCCTAACTTTACGCTTGAGCGCCTGATCAGCTTCGCTGTCGCTGTTAGCCAAAACATGCAGGCGAATTAAGCCGTCACTGGATACAGAAGTTTCAGGAACTGCAGCAGGCAGGCTGACGTAAAGGAGCAACCCCAGCAGCATAAGCCCGCTGGTTAGTATTTTATAAATCCATTTAATATTGACAGCCTTCATCCATACACCCCATTAATAAAAAAGTTATTGACTGGTTGTAGTATAACCATAACTTGCTGGAACCTTACGTCACTTGTCTATTGGTTGGATGGAATTACCAGACAGAAAAGTTGAAGCGAATCCGTGAAACAAACCCTTAAATATTTGCAAGGAGCCGTATTTAGATATAGAGCTGGAAGGAAAGGGGGCAATATGTTTTTGCGGTGCATAAAGACAATTTTTCCTTATAAATGAAAGGGGTGCTAATAATGTTTAAAAAAGTTTGGTTGGTTTTACTGGTGCTTGTTATGGTATTTGGTTTTGCGACGGTCTCCCAGGCGGCACCCTGGAAGGACAAAAACAACAAGAAAAGTTTCGTGAAGCACAACTGGAAACCTGTCACTGTGACGGATATCAGTTCACACTGGGCACAAGAGCCAATTAAGGTGATGTCTTCCTATGGCATTATCCTGGGCTACCCCGACCAGACTTTCCGTCCGAATTCCTCTGTTAGCAACAATGAGGCGATCATGATGATTGCCAGGGCTGCCGGCTTTGAAGTTTCCACAACCACGTCAGGCAATTCTTCATACGACAGGTTTCCTGCCTGGATGCAAGATTGTATAGACTATGCCGTTGACGAGGGAATTGTAGAAGATAGCGAGCTTGATGACTTAAATGGCAATCAGGCGGCTAAAAGGTACCAGGTGGCGGTTTGGGCTACCAGGGCCATGGGGTTGGAGGTGGATGACCGGTTAACATTTAAGGATGCGGACGAGATCCCCTTTTACGCCAGGCCTTATGTCGGGGGGATGTGTACGAACCAGTTCATGATCGGTTACCCCGGCAATGCCTTTCAACCAAACAAGGCGGTAACCAGGGCCGAACTGGCCATGGTGCTGTACCGGATTATGCTTGCCCAGGACAATGACAGCATCAATGATGATAACAGCCTAACCTTGAAAATTAGAACGCTTAACCCCAGCGATGGGAGCTATAGCGTCGACCCGGACACCAACAAATTGACTGCTAAATTTAACGAGGACATAAGTGCGGTCGAAGACCTCGATGACGTCATGGATGGCATTACCGTGCGAAATGTAACCGACGGTGAAGGCGTTGACATCGACGAGGTTGCGATTAGCGGCAGTACTTTGACAATCACGCTGGAAGATTCGCTGGAAAATGATAAAACCTACCGTGTCACCATTAGTTCGGGGATTATTGAGTCAGAGGACGCCGGAGACAACTTTGCAGGAATAAGCGGCAGCATGTGGCAGTTCAGCACCAGTGACGAGGATAACGTTTCCGACCTGGAAATTGAATCACTTGATCCCGAAGATGGGAGCGACAGTGTAGAGCCGGACACCAACGAATTAGTTGCTGAATTTAATGAGGACATAAGTGCAGTCGAAGACCTTGATGACGTCATGGATGGCATTACCGTGCGAAATGTAACCGACGGTGAAGACGTTGACATCGACGAGGTTGCGATTAGCGGCAATACTTTAACAATCCGTTTGGAAGATTCGCTGGAGCAAGGTAATACCTACCGCGTTAGGATTGAAGAAGGGACTATCGAGTCAGAGGACTCCGGAGAGAGCTTTGCAGGGATAACCGGCAGCGAATGGCAGTTCACTACGGAAGAGTCCTTTTATATTGAGGAACTAACACCCGAAGACGGCGCCGCTAATGTTGAAGTTACCGATGTTCTGGAGGCCAGCTTTAACGGGGATATCAGTGTCGTATCAGGCAAGGACCTGCTTGGCGCGGTCAGGGTTTACAACAAAACCGACAATGTGCAGGTTGATATAGACAAGGTGGAAATTGACGGGGACACCCTCACTATTACCCTGGAAGACTCCCTGGAGGGAGACAGTTCGTTTGAGGTAACGATCAAAGCCGGTTATCTGGAGGATGAAGATACCGGAGTGGACTTTGCAGGGCTAGTGGGCAGTGACTGGAGCTTTGCTACCGAATAACCTTGGGAGTGTGGCCAAAATATACTTTTTAAGCCGGGGATAACGCCCCGGCTTTTAAAATTTTGCGGATAAAAATAAAAAATATCAACACAAAGGGCAGGAATATTTTTGCTGGTGTAGAAAGTATGTAGTAATTTTGTACTAATTATGTGGACGAGCGTAGGGTGAGGGTAGGGATGAAGGGTTATGCAGATTGAAATAAGAGGGGCGGAGCGGCTCAGTTTCCGGGAGCGGCAGGTGGTCACTTTAAAGGAAATGGGATATCCCACAGACCACATTGCTAAACAACTCGGCTTGAGCCCTAGTACCATCGCCACCCTGTATAACCGGGCCAGAACCAAAGGGTATCAGGTGGTCATCGTTATCCCTGGCAACAACCTTGGCATCTTCGGGCCAGATGAGGAAGAGGAGGACAAAGCGTGAGCGAGCCAGCAAGAGTATTGAAGGAATCATATCTTCCCCTGCAGGAAGAGGTGGCGCCGGATAGTCAGCGGGTCAGGAGAAAATCTTTAAATCTCTCCAAAAGCAAATTCCCCTCCTTGGTTTTGATCCTGCTTCTGGGCTACCTTGCGGTCTCCTTCGGCACCCAGTTCGGCAAACTTTCCAACATGCAGCGGGACGTACTCAGTATCCAGCAGGAGGTGCAGGAGCTCAAGCAAAAAAACACTGCCCTGCGTCAGGACCTACAAGCTGTACAGACCGACGCCTATGTTGAAAAAACCGCCAGGGAGCAGTTGGGGCTAATTAAGCCGGGTGAAACAAGGGTGCTCACGGTAGATCCGGGGACTGAATTGCAAAAGCTTGAGGTCCCAACCGGACCTACTCCCGCAGCCGACTAAATTCAACGTTAAACCCAGATGTTTCTTGACATTCTCTATTAACTTCGCATATAATTACACTAGGTTTTTGTAGGTTTAGAGGAGGAATATTCTCAGTTATGCCGATTGAGTTGGGGAGCATCGTAGAGGGCGTCGTTACCGGTATTACCAATTTCGGTGCTTTTATTGACTTGCCTGGCGGTGCAACCGGACTTGTCCATATTTCGGAAATTGCCGAAGTTTATGTAAAGGACGTGCACGACTTTCTAAAGACCAGTGACAAGGTTATGGTAAAGGTTATTTCGGTCGATCCAAAGGGCAAAATAGGGCTTTCTATTAAACAGGCTAATCCTTCGACTCGTGCTCCCAAGAAAAAATTCCAGGCTTCCTTTGAGGATAGGCTGGCCAAGTTTATGAAGGATAGTGAAGAACGCCTACAGGTCTTAAAGAAAGGCACCGAAGCAAAAAGAGGCGGGCGGGGCGCTGGCCGGAAAGCAGATTAGAACTCATCCATATTTACTACACAAGGAAGCAATTCTCAAAAAGGGAATTGCTTTTATTGTTATTTTTGGGGGTGTAAAGGTGAAACGGGTTGGAGTTATTGATATAGGAACTAATTCTACCAGACTGCTGGTAGTTGAAGAGTCAGAGAAACATGTGCAAACTGTGGCAACCAACCTCGCTATAACCAGATTGGGGGAAGGCGTCGGCAGCGGGACACTCCTGCCCCAGGCGATGGTACGGACGGCCGGTGTAGTCGAAAGTTTTCTCCAGGAGGCGAGACGCTTGGGTGCGGAGCGGGTGGTGGCCGTTGCTACCAGCGCGGTACGGGATGCGGCCAATCGGGCGGTATTCCTGGAATTGGTAAAGAAGCGGACAGGTTTGCAGATAAGGGTGCTTAGCGGGGCAGAGGAAGCTTCCTATAGCTATCTAGGTGTAATGAGCGGCCTGACCCTGGAGCAGTCTTCAACAGCTGTGCTTGATATCGGCGGGGGGAGTACAGAATTAAGCTGGAAGGAGGCGGGGGAGCTCTGCACGGTCAGTGTCAACATGGGCGCTGTGCGGCTGACCTTAAGCGGGCAACCCCCGGCCGAGGTAGCTGCGGCATTCGGTCCACATCTGAACAGGGTGCGCCAGTCCGGAATTGCCAACCTGGTGGGTGTGGGCGGCACAGTAACTACCCTGGCGGCGATCAAGCAGGAACTGGCCGTTTACGAACCGGAGCAGGTGCATGGGTTTTGCCTCTTGTACCGTGATGTGGCGGTAATTCTCGAAAGGCTTAACGGGATGGAGCTTACTGAGCTCAGGCAGGTAGACGGGTTGCAGCCAGAGCGTGCGGATATTATTGTAGCTGGTGTTAATATTCTTGCGGTCGTTATGGAGGGGCTGGGGCTTGACCGTTTGGTAGTCAGTGAGTGTGGTCTCCTGCATGGTCTGATGTGGGAAGAAGTCGAAATAAATTAGTTGTAATATACCAAATGTAACAAATATTTCCAACTCAATGTACTATAATTATATTTATGGATTTGGTATTAGGGGTTGGAACATTTGTTTGAGAATATTGACATCTATCCCTACCGTCGTACGGGGAAAGAGCAGAACAAAAAACGGGTTGAGAAAGCGGCCAGGCATAAAAAGCCCCGCCTTTTCAAGGGCGGGATCAGGGAAGCCTTTACCCCGGTAGCGCTGGCGATTGGTGCAGCCGGTGTTCTGCTTGGGCGGGCGGTACTGCTGGGAGATTTAATGCCTTTTGCAGCAGCTTTTGTAGCGGCTTCTATCCGTGTCTTTGGCCGCAGTGGGATCCTGGCGGTACCCGCAGTGCTCCTGGGTCTTGCTACGGTCAGCCAGGGATTGGCTCTAGCTAGTACGGGTCTGGCTATCCTCGGAACCTGGCTGTTAATCAGCGTCGTCCCGGAGGATGTGAAGCGGCCGTGGCTGGTGCTGCCGGCTCTGGTCTTTGCCGTTACGATCATTGTCAAGATTGCTCTATTGGCTTTTACCGAACCGTCTACCTATCTCTATTTCACAGTTTTATTTGAAGCTATATTTGCCGCGCTGCTAACCGGCGTTATGAACTACGGCCTGGACGCTCTGAAAAGAAAGGCCGGCTCCGGGCGCCCGCTTAGCGGCGAAGAAATATTTTGCGCTGCCATGCTTTTCGGAGGGCTCGTGGCCGGAACCGGAGACCTCAAGCTTGGGCTGGTAAGCTTCAAAGGGGTCTTAAGCGGGCTTACCATCTTACTCGCTGCCCTGGCCGGAGGAACGGGTGCCGGAGCCGCTGCGGGAGCGGTGGTGGGCATTATTCCCGGCCTGGCGTACGTGGTGGCCCCGGTTGTGGTAGGGGCTTATTCCTTTGCCGGGCTGCTGGCGGGACTTGGCAAAAGTTTTGGCAAGGCAGGCGCAGCCACCGGTTTCGTCCTGGGTAATATCATCCTTTCGGTGTATTTGACCGATTACAGCAGCCTGCTCACTGTCCTCGCCGAAAGCGGCATAGCCGCGCTGCTATTCATACTTTTTCCTGCAACGATTATTGAGAAGCTGAAAACAACCCTCGGGATCAGTGAACAGTCCCGGCCACTTCCCCAGGAAGGCAGCATATTAAAAGAAATATTTAAGGAGCGCATAAAAAACTGGTCGCGTGTGTTCTATGAGCTGTCGCGGTCCTTTGAACAGGTTTCCTCAACGGTGGTTCAGACTCCGCAGGAGCAGAGCCTGCAGAAGCTATTACACCTGGCCGGTGAAAAGGTCTGTAGTGACTGCACTTTTTATCGTACCTGCTGGGAGAGGGAATTCTACAAGACCTACCAGGGATTTGTGGAGCTGATTGCCCTGATTGAGATATATGGCAAAATAAGCCCGGATAATTTCTCCAACGAGTTAAAGAAACGTTGCTCGCGAACTAAAGAACTGGCCATTACCCTTAACTGCCTTTATGAATCCTACAATCTTAACCGCTACTGGTCGCAGCGCCTGCTGGAGAGCAGGGAAATTGTTTCGGAGCAGCTTAAGGGTATTGCCGGGGTAATGGCAAAACTGCCTGGTGAACTGGAATTTGACCTGGATGCCGGGGAACTTGCCCCGCTCATGCGCAGGAAGTTAAAGGAAGCAGGTATACAACTGGAGCACCTGTCAGTTGTCTCCAAGGAAAGCGGGGCTAGCGAGGTGGTTCTGACCCATGCAGCTTGCGGCGGGATGATGAAATGCGCTAATGTTATTCAGCCTCTGCTGTCCTCCCTGCTGGAACAACCGATTCATAAGGCTACCACGGCCTGCGCCGTGCAGGAAGGGGACGCTGCCTGCAGCTTACGTTTTTACCCTGATTTGAAGTGCCGCCTGGCTTTAGGTGTCGCCCATATCGGTAAGAACGGGAGCTTGATTTCCGGGGATAGTCATGCCTTCTTTTACCTCAAGGGGGGGCGGTTGGCGCTGGTCTTAAGCGACGGTATGGGGGTGGGGCCGCGCGCCGCCCTGGAAAGCGGCATCACCATCTCCTTGCTGGGACACTTGCTGGAATCCGGGTTTGAACAGGACCTGGCCATAAAAACGGTAAATTCGATTCTGGTACTCCGCTCACCGGGAGAAAGTTTTGCCACAGTGGATCTGGCGGTGGTCAATGTTTATACCGGCCAGGCGGATTTCATAAAAATTGGCGCTGTGCCGACCTTTGTGCTGCGCGGGCGGGAGGTAGGGCTGATTAAGGCTAGTTCCTTACCTGTTGGTATTGTTGCGGACATCGAAGTGGCTTCCATGAGCAGGAAATTACAACCTGGAGATACTCTGGTGATGGTCACAGACGGTGTACTGGACGCCTACCAGGGGGCGGAAGACCGCGAGGAGTGGTTGAGCGGAGTTTTGGAGGATGTGGCTCATATGGCGCCTCAACAGATGGCGGATCTAATCTTAAAGCTGGCGCAGACCAGCGCCGGAGGGGCCGCCAGGGCACCCGACGATATGACCGTACTGGTGGCCAGGCTGGAGAAGATGAAGGGGTAAAAGTTGCCAGCAACGATAAAAAACCCGGTTAGTAACTCCGGGCTTTTTTTTATCATTATCCGTGTAATTAGTAACTTTGTAGCCACTAGGATCACTGATAACAACCGTTGCTTCTCTTAAGGGCAGATTTGTATCCTCATTAAAAACCCGAACCTGGATTGGATTGACTTTATCGATTGTACCGCAGGACAGCAGAATACGTTGGGAGATACATCGGCCAAGCAAGTGGAACTAAAGAACAATGTCAATGCTAAAGCATCTAATACTGTTAAGGCTAGATCCTTGTTTTACTCATCTTTTTCACCTTCTTTTCTTTGAAATATAAATGGCATACTATATATTCTCGGTAAAGGTTTTTGGTTTGTATTTCCACTCTCCTAAAAAAGCAATAAAAAAATAGTTGCTAAACGCTATGTATGGATAACCGCTTATTTTACTGGTTGGCAGGAAATGCTTGAGCTGTGTTGAAATTATGATCAAGTCCCCCGGGGTAAAATAAATTCCACCCTCCAAAAATAATAATTTTCATTTAAAATAACTATTTGGAAAGGGGCTGTAAGGCC
>JAQVOH010000094.1 GCA_028702695.1 Desulfotomaculaceae bacterium | reverse complement strand
GGATTCCCATCCGGGTGTGGGTTCACGGTTCTATTTTACATTGCCGGTGGCCGACATAGCCGCGATACCTGCTAAATCCATCTATGAGGAAAACGAACCGAATTTTACAGCGCCCGAATTGGCCGCAACTTTTGAGGGACCGCCTGTTGTAACGGGAGAGGCGGAAGAAAGTGCTCATATCCTTCTGGTAGATGACGATACGGTCAATTTGCAGGCAGCATCAAGCATCCTGAGGCTGGGCGGTTATAGCGTAACAACGGCAGACAGCGGAAAAGCCGCCCTTGCAAAGCTTACGGGACACAGAGATTTCTCGGTGGTCGTACTTGATGTCATGATGCCGGAAATGTCCGGCTATGAGGTGTGTCAAAAAATCCGGGAAAACAGACCGGCCTTTGAACTGCCGGTGCTGATGCTGACCGCCAAGGCATCCACGGAGGATGTTATCATGGGATTTGAAGCCGGAGCCAACGACTATCTCCCCAAGCCCTATGAAGCGGAGGAACTGCTGGCAAGAGTGAGGATGCTGGCGGAGTTGAAGGCTTCCGTGGATAAGGCAATGGCAGCAGAGACTGCCATGATGCAAGCGCAGATCAAGCCGCATTTCCTGTTTAATACCCTAAATGCTATTTCCTCCTTCTGCGACAGTGATCCTCCCCGCGCCCAGCGGCTGATCGACGATTTTTCCGGTTATCTGCGCCAGAGCTTTGATTTTAAGAGCCTGGAAGCCTATGGTACTCTGAATCAGGAGCTGGCTTATATAAATTCTTATGTGGAAATCCAGAAGGCGCGATTTGGAGATAGGCTACAGGTGGTGTTTGACATCGACGAAGCTGTCAATACCAGGCTGCCCGTGCTTTCCATCCAGCCGTTGGTGGAAAATGCCATCACCCACGGCCTGCGTAAAAAAGGCGGCAGCGGTACTGTCACCATATCGGTCAGAAAATCGGGCGGAGATGTTCTGGTCGCCGTGGAGGACGACGGACAGGGTATCCCGCCGGAAAAGCTGAACATCCTGTTGACGCCGGAATCCCGACACGGCCTCGGACTATGGAACATCGACAGAAGGCTGAAAAAATTCTACGGAAAGGGACTGACTATCGAAAGTGTGCCTGGAAAAGGCACAAGGATATCCTATCCCATTCCATCGGGAGGTGAAGCAAATTGATCAAAGCCATTATCGTGGATGATGAACAGCCTTCTCTTGACAAGTTGGAGAAATTATTGAGTAACAGCGGGCTGGCGGAGGTGGTGGGAAAGTTCACCGAGCCGCTGCGCGCATTGGAATTTCTGAAAGAAAACCGGATAGATGCCGTCTTTTTGGATATTGAAATGCCGGATATGAATGGCATTGAGCTTGCCACCCGTATTCTTGACCTGCAGGGCAATACCGGTGTGGTATTCGTAACGGCCTATAACCAATATGCGGTTGAGGCATTCCGTTTAAATGCGCTGGATTACCTGATGAAGCCGGTTTCGGCAGACAGACTAAAGGAAACGCTTTACAGGCTCATGGAATGGAAGATTCCCGTGCCCTCCGGCGAGTTGTCCGTCCGTTGCTTCGGCAAGTTCGGCGTGCGTGTCGGAGCGGAAGAGGTACGGTTCCGCACCGAAAAGGCGGAGGAGCTTCTGGCGTATCTGATCGACCAAAGAGGCGGCTTCGTCAGCCGCAGCAAGATCACGGACAGCCTTTGGGAGGATTTTGAAGGCGACCGGGCAGTCACTCACTTCAATACAACTCTGCATTATGTCAAAAAGGCTCTGCTCCGGTATGGCGTACCCTTCTATGTTCAATATGACAGAGGCGCTTACAGGCTGGATACGGATGGTATCTCTTGTGATTACCTGACATTCTGCCTGGCAGCGGAAAAGCATGAAACCGTTACGGAAGAGAACCTCAACCGTTTTGAAGAAGCGGCGAAATTGTACGCCGGGGAATATCTGCTGGGCTGGGAATACGATTGGGCAGCCACAAAGCGGGTGACCCTGGAGGATCAGTGCATCGGGTTGCTGCTTGAAATCGCAAGTTTCCATAAGAATGCAGGAGATTACCAGGCAGCCATGAGATGGCTGGATAAGGGTCTCATACATGAACCGCTGCACCGGGAGCTGAACTATCGTATTGTGGAAGCACATCTGCTGGCTCATAACCGGATGATGGCGGCAAAGTATTATGAGCTTTACAGGGACAGCCTGATGAAGAAGTTCAAAATAGAACCTGACGCTGCATTTAAAAAGTTATTGAAGTAAACAACAGACCTCTCCATGAATGAAATATGGAGAGGTCTGTTGTTTCTGAAAATTTTCTCATAATTTTCAAATCCGTTTAGTAGTGGTTAAGTAAAACATTATAAAATGGAAACGTAACGGTAAATCTGCGCAATATAGACTATTTACGGAGAAAAACAATAAAATCCTATTTTTTACCGGTTACATAATGGGAAAAGGGAGGGAATAGCATGTATATGCAAAAATTAATGCAAAAGGTAATAGCAATGGCACTGTCTGCGGTGATGCTTTTCGGCTTGCTGCCGGTGTCCGCGCTGGCGGCTGGGGGAGAGGAAGACACAGCGCAGACTGCCCTTGTCTCGGTCGGCACGGGATCCGGTGGAGGCAGCATCTGGATGTGGACGGGTGAGAAGCTGGCGGGCGGCGTAGTCAGCAGCATCTCCGGCTACGGTATGAACCAGGCCATGGGCGCGATTTTCGGGGCACAAAACGGTCAGGTCTTGCGGGCTTTGGATGAAATTAAGGCCGAAATAGGGCAAGTTAAGACGGACATCAATAATCTGTCCAAAAAGATTGATAAGGTGCAATTGCAGACTGTTCTAAACGAGTACGGAGATTTCATCATCGATTACAACGTCATCTACAACGCACTTTGTGAAAAAACCAACGGCCAGGACCCGGAAATCGCGAAGCGGTTCCTTACCGACTTATACAGCGGAAAAAATGAGAACTACAAGGTAGGTGGCAAAACCCTGATTCACGCCACGCTCGTTTTGGGTGAGCGGTTGAGGAGCGTAAAGACAGTAGAAGCCGGCGATTGCAATATCTTCGGCGCCTTTGATCTGTTGGATCGGTACACGAATGTCTGGGAGCACCAAGGCTACGAGGATCGGCAGAGATTACGGGACACTTCACTCGCTATCCACACCCTCTTATCAGCCATGAGTCAGCTCGCCTGCCAGACCGTAATTGAGAACAATCAGGGGACGGATGATGAATCCCGATCTGCAAAGGATGACGCAATGGACTGGCAGAAGCAGTTAGAGAACGACGCCCTGAAGGTAGCTGAGATGAACACGCGATGTGCTATCGTGAAGCACCCCAATTTGCGCATCGCCCGCGACATCAAGGCGGGTACAGTCCTGTGTGCCTTCTTACCCAACATCAACATCGCATCGGTGATTACGGAATGGAACACGGAGGCGTGGGCAGACTTTTCCCAGAGTGTGGAACGATATACCTCCGTGGATTATCTCTGGTCCATGACGCGTTGCCGACATACTGCCCAGCGCGTTGCATGGAGCCAGGGCTGGGAGGTGTTAACCAACCAGCCGACCCCTGATGAGTATCGGACGCTTTGGGAGAATTACGGCGGGCAGCAATCTTTGTATAACATCTTTTTTGACCCGCACAAAGGTAACTTTAATAATGTTGGGAATGTTGGTGAGGGACTTTCCTTTTTGTGTAACCATTATGTGTCCCGGCGAGAACCCGGTTCAACCTGGGTCAACTGGGAAGCCCACCACGTTGTAGGGAACCATGGAGAGCTTGCTACATGGTGGCTCTTTTCAAAGGTTAATTTCGGATATGACGGTTATGTAAGAAATAGCTGGTTTGATTATTCAAATGCCTTCATCGTCAATAAAGACATGGACTTTTTCGACGATTACGCGCTCCAGGCGCCTATTCCCCCGTCGGACATCGAATACGAGGCATCAATTTCGGGTATGGAAGGCTTCTATGAGCTGCCGTATGCCGACACGGTCACTCTCGAAGTATATAAAAGCGGCGACGCCTATCAGTGGTCGATAAACAAGAACGACGGGACCGGGTTTGTGGAGATCGAAGATGCAATGGACAAAACTTACACTCTCCCCACACTGGAGGCATCCATGAACGGTTGGCAGTACAGCTGCGCCATCATAGATGACCCGGCGGAGCCCGGGGGAGAGCCGACCTACACCCTAGCCGCGCCTGTCACCCTAAACCTCATCGGCGAGGGCATACCTGAGCCGGTTACAGAACATGATGTAGGTGATGCGGAGTCTCTCACCGCCGCGCTGAAGAAGGTACAGTCCGGTGAATGGAGCGGGCACACCCTGAGGCTGACGGCAGAAATCCTCTACCCCCTGCCGGTCACGCTTAGCAATAACAGTGTCACAATTGACACAAACGGCTATACGCTGACCATACGACCTGATGCCGTCAATACAGAGCCGAATATCAATCCGGAAAGCGACATGCCCCAAATCGCCGCAGTCTGCTTAAGGGGCAACAGCGCCTTGAGGTTGTCGGACGGTTTGAGAAAGCTCAATGTCGTAGCCGGTGACGGTATTGCGTATGGCGTGTATGTGGGGGGCACCAGTTATGCCTGTGTGAACAATATAACCTCCACGGGCGGCGGAACTGCCATTTATGCAACGGATATCAGCAACGTAACTGTGGACAGTATTTCGGCGGCGGGAGATAAATCGTACGGCGCGGAATGCCTGAGCGGCAGCACCGTCACGGTTACAGGCTATACGAATGTTTCAGGCAATTCTTCCTGCGGCGTGTATTTGGCATCCTGGGACGGCGGTAAGGCTACAGGAAGCTTTGGGGATATTACGGTATCTGGTGAAAACAGCCGTGGTATTCTTCTTGACGCGGAGAATGCCTCCCTTACCGTGAAGGGCAACGTAACAGTGACAGGCGGCATTGAGGGGATTAGCGCAGGCAAGGGTGAGGCCGAAATCTATGGCAATGTCATCGCACCGGATTATACAGTAAATGCTTGGAACGATGCTTCCGTCATCGTGCGGGGAAATGTCGTCTCTACCGATGAAGATGCTTTAGCGGTATCCTCATCGGGAGCCGATGTGCATATACAAGGCGGCGTGACCTCAACGGGCGAAGGCGGCACGGGAATAAACGCATCAGCATGGGATCTGGTTGACCCTGCTGTGGGTGCGAATGTTACAGTCGACGGCAAGATCAGCGCCGACACTCCCCTGCGGATTGAAAGCTTGCCGGTGGAGGAAAGTGAGCACACGGAAAAAACCACCAAGGAAGGCTATTACACTTTTACGGACGGAACAAACATCGTCTGGGCAAAGCCCGGATATGCGCAATGGAGCAAAAACAGTTCCGGCGGCAGAGGACCTGTGGAAACACCAAAAACTGAGACAAATGTTTCAGGGGATACAGTGACTGCTACCACAACAGTTACAGCTGCCGCCGACAGCAGCGGCAATGCAGCGGCCACAGTCAGCCGGACACAGCTAAGCGATGCCATCGATAAAGCGGTAGAGGAAGCCGAAAAGCAAGGAGAAGGCACGGTAAGCAAGGTTGAAGTCAAGGTGGAAGCTCCAGCAGATGCCGCAGCCACAGAAATAAGTATCCCGAAAGAGGCCGTGACCCAGGCATCGGAAGCCGGGATTAGCGCTTTGACCATATCCACCCCTGTTGCCTCTATTACCTTTGACGCCAACACCCTGTCTACCCTCTCCGGGGAAGCAACAGGTGATGTGAAAATTACGGCCTCCAAAGTGGAAGCCTCCTCTCTTTCGCCTGAAGCACAGCGGACGGTAGGCGAAAGGCCGGTATTCGATTTCAGTGTCACCAGCGGGGGCCAGACCATATCCCAGTTTGGCGGGAATGTATCGGTGTCCGTGCCCTATACCCCTAAAGCAGGTGAGGATACAGACGCTATTGTCATCTACTATATCAAGGAGTCAGGGGAACTGGAAGCAGTAAGCAATTGTATCTATGACCCCGCAACGGGAATGATCAGCTTCAACACCAGGCATCTCTCACAGTATGCCGTAGGCTATAACAAAGTCAACTTCAAGGATGTGGCTGAAAGCGCATGGTACAGCAAGGCGGTAGGCTTTATCGCCGCAAGGGAGATCACGACAGGCACCGGAGGCGGTAATTTCAGTCCGGAAGTAAAGCTGACCAGGGGCCAGTTCATGGTTATGCTGATGAAGGCATATGGCATAGCCCCAGATCTTAATACTAAGGTTAACTTCGCAGACGCCGGCAATACCTATTACACCGGTTACCTGGCTGCGGCAAAGCGGCTCGGTATATCTGCCGGTGTAGGTGATAACCTGTTTGTGCCGGAAAAGAAGATCACCCGTCAGGAAATGTTCACCTTGCTGTATAAGGTGCTAAAAGTTACCGGTACGCTGCCCCAGGGCAATTCCGGCAAGACCCTCTCTGACTTCAGCGATGCAGGGGACATCGCTTCCTGGGCAATGGATGCCATGACCCTGCTTGTGGAAACCGGGACTGTCGGCGGCAGCGGCGGGAAGCTTTCCCCGGTAAGTACAACTACCAGAGCAGAAATGGCGCAGGTCCTTTATAACCTGCTATCAAAATAGTCCGGTAAGCACGCTGACAGCGTAATTTGCAGTAGATACAAGAGTGAGAATATTGAGAGTGATGAATATTTAATGTCTGTAACCAGATATATTCATGAGAATCCGGTCAAAGCTGGGATTGTGAAAAAGCCTGATGATTGGGAATGGAGCAGCTGTCAGAGCTATTAAGGTAAAGAATGCTATCCGCTTTTCTTGCTAGACAGCGATCTGATATAGACGAACCAAACCCGGCAAAAAATCGACTGGAAATGCTGACTGCGGTTAAATTTCATCGCATTTGTTGTATACTATGAAATAGAGAATTAAACCAATATATAACTTTAAAATGATGGAATAGGGAAGGAGACCTACAATGAGAAAAGTATACGAGGGCAAAACCAAAGATGTATTTGCCTTGGAAAACGGGAACTACCGCTTGGTATTCAAGGATGATGTGACTGGTGAAAATGGTGTTTTTGACCCCGGGGCCAACACAGTGGGCCTTTCTATTGAAGGGATAGGAAAAGGAAACCTTAGGGTATCCGCCATGTTCTTTGAAATGCTGAAGAAGGCCGGCATCCAAACCCACTATATAAGTGCCGATATAGAAAACGGAACCATGGACGTCAAAGCGGCAAAAGCCTTCGGCAAGGGCCTGGAGATTATCTGTCGCTACAGAGCGGTGGGAAGCTTCCTGCGCCGTTACGGAGCCTATGTGCAGGAAGGGGACAAGCTGAACGCTTACGTAGAAGCTACGTTAAAGGATGATCAAAGAGGAGATCCTTTAGTTACGTTGGAAGGTTTGGAGGCCCTGGGCATTATGTCCGCGGCGCAATTTGCAGAAATCAAAACAAGCACTCAGAAAATTACAGCTTTGATTAGTGATGCGCTTCAGAGGAAAGGGTTAGAGCTATACGATATCAAATTGGAATTCGGTATCGACAACGATGGCAATGTAATGCTGATAGACGAAATCTCATCGGGTAACATGCGAGTCTATAAAGGCGGCAAGGTTATGGAGCCGCTGGACTTAACTACAGCGCTTGTATCGGATAGAACTTAATATGCTTAATAATAATCACAATTCAATATAATATCCTTTGCAGAGGGCACCTGTTACAAAACATGCGGGAAATAAAACCGTTGAGGATATGATTGCATTTTTGAGGCGTGAGGCAGACTTGTATTCAAAATACAAACAGTATTATGGATATGTATTTTATATTACCGCCGCTACTTCGTATACCAGGCCAGAAACTGCTTCGCCACCATTTCCGTTGGAACGTATTGAAGAAATAATACGGCTTATGGACGGTGATGGAAGCACGACGCTTAGATAATTTATATTTTTTGAATAAGAAAGTGGCGATGCGAGAGCTTTCTCCTTTGCTGACGGAGGTGCTTGAAAACGCCGGTGAAGTCACTTTAACAATTACCGGAAACAGTATGCTGCCTCTGCTGCGGCACCGTAGGGATAAGGTTTGTCTTGTGAAACCGGATGGCAAGTTGAAAAAATATGATATTCCCTTGTTTCTACGGGCGGACGGCAAATATATCCTGCACAGGATAGTAGGAGTAAAAGCCGACGGCTATGTAATCATCGGAGATAACCAGTATCTAAAGGAATATCAGGTGCGGCATTCCCAAGTTATCGGCGTAGTCAAGGGATTCTGGCGCAATGGCAAATTTATCTCCTGTGATGATTTTGGCTACCGGGTGTATAGCAGGCTTTGGGTTTACGGATATCCCTTCCGGCGCGGGTATTTCTGGAGCAAACAGTTTTTTGTCCGGACGATTAAATTTTTGTCTAAGATGTTCGCATCGAAAATGACAGGCTAAAAGCGTGGGATTACATATGTTTGACAATGAATACGAGAGTGCTTATAACAGGCTCATCTCGCAAATCAAAAATTTACCGGGGAGCCGGAACTGGTACGATCGACAAACCTGCAAATCGAGGGCTCCTTTCGACGGTTTCAAGCCTGCCACTTTTGATAGGATTTCATTGCCGCACAGGGCAAATGCAGCTTGGGACAGGGCAACCCGTTTCCTTTATCTTTGATTGAGTGTGTCATGAACCAGCTTGACTGCATCCATGCTAATGGTACAGCCCAGCTGGTAGACAGGTATTTTTGGCAATAAAAGATCCAGCAAGGTTAAAAGCCGATCCATTTTGTCGCAGTCTTGGGGGCGGATACTTTGATAAATAAGCAGGTGCACGGCTTCTTTGTTGTTTAGCCGCCGGATATAATTTTCCTTCTCTTGCTTTAAGAAAACAATGGCCTTAAGGGGGACTCGGATATTGATATTCAAGCTGCTTTTGCCGCTCCAGGGAGTCCCATAGACATAAAAAGTATCGTTCATCAAACGCAGGGCAGGTTTGTCGTCATTAATAATCACAGCCTTGTCCGGACCGAAATACTGCTGCCACAGACTTGTATGGGTGGATTTCCCCGTACCGCAGGGACCGGAAAACAGGATAGCCCGGTTTTCCAAGGCAACCGCCGAGGAGTGCAGGCAAAAGCCGTTAAAATTCAAAAGTTCTTGATAAAAAACAAAGCCGGTCTGAATATATTCCCATTCGTTGGGGGTGAATTGGGGATGCTTTTCCTTAAACTTTTGTAATTTTTCACAATCAATCGTTATATCTGTGCTGTCCCCCGCATCAAAGG
>JAQVOH010000016.1 GCA_028702695.1 Desulfotomaculaceae bacterium | reverse complement strand
TTCGTCGTAGGGATTGATAATCAGGTTGATACCCTGGCGCTCAATTTGCCCATTGGCATCCAAACTGATTATTGCCGCAGTATCAAAAGTTTGTTTCATCAGAACTGCAATTCTCATATTTTTCCCCCTTTAAGATAGCTCGAAATAGCTCAAAAAGTGATTTCAGTCACAAACTTTTTCAAACATTGATACAAAGACCAGGGCTGAGATAACAGTATAGGCGTAAATCCGGAACATGCTTTCCGTAGATTTACACCATCTTTCACTAAACTATATTAACTTGTTTAATGGTCAAATACTTACTCATCAATACCTATTTTTTTAATAACATCTTCTAGAATTCTTTTTTCTGCTCCGCGTAGATAAATTAGATTTTTAATAATGATTCTTTTCTTTTTTTCAAGATCTTCTACATTTGCACAGATTTCTTCCATTCCTTTTATGTTTGCTTTAACTTTGGCAAGCCTTTTTTTTAAACAACTGCTCACTTCCACGGGGGAGAGTAAATTGCAAGCTTCAAGACCAACGTTAAGATCCATGTAATACCATTCGAGATTAGAAAGTAGTCTTTTCGAAACTTCAACCAAAGCTACCCTGCCAGAAGCTGTAATATAATACCTTTTTCTTTCAGGCATTCTGCCCTCTTTTTCATTTTGCGAATAAACAAAACCTTTTTCCTCTAACTTAATTAGCACCCGGTAGATAGAGGCCACACCAACCCGAACCCATCTCTTCATTTCCCGCAAATCAATTGTTTTATCGATTTCGTAGGCGTAGGAAGGTTTTCCATCTACAATATTAAGTAGAATCACCTCAATGTTTGATAACAGTTGTCCCATATTTTATACGCCCTATAATAATATTAATTACCCGTAGATACCAATAGAAAATACTTAAAGAATAATATTTTCTTGTAATTATCAGTTTATTACTTGACTTAACTCCAGTGAAGCATTATTATGAAAAGCTACACACAGTGATAGGTCATTGGTATCATTAGTTAAATTGTAATTCAAATATTTTATTTAATCTATTAGCTCTTCTGACAAACCTTATACATGAAGACACTCTATTTTTGTTAACTTCATACAAAAAAGCCAGGCAACCAGATTTGTGGGCAACCGGGCTTTTTTGTTGGTATTATGACCTGTAATACGTTAGATTTGTTTCTTAATTGACAAGTTATGCCTTCCAGAGGCTCTCTCCTTGATACCTATATAGCTTAATGGCCAGCTGCAGTTCTAGCTTTGTATCATGTTCTGTCAAATCCATACCGGATATTTTTCCCGCCTTTTCCAGTCGATATCTCAGGGTGTTGGGATGAATAAACAACTCCCTCGCCGCACTTTGAATACAGCAATCATGTTTTAGATAGCACTCCAGACTTTCAATCAGATTGATATTATGTGCGATACTATAATCGTGCAGTTTCCCCAGTATAAGCCGCACAAAAACCGGCATAGTTTGCTCGTTGGCAGGATTCAACAGAACTCCCATCAACCTCAGAGAGTGATAGTAAATTACCCCTTCTTCTTTCTTGGACCCCGCAAAAGAGAGCGCCTGGCAGGCTTCGTTAAAAGCAATCTTATAGTCCCTCGGCTTAAAGCACTGGCGTCCTACTCCTATTTTTACCTGACAGCCCGCGAAAATCATTTTTAGCCCCTCAAATATTACCTGGAGGGATTCATTCACTACCGATGATTCCAATGTGCCACACTCAGCAGATTGAACCAACAGCACCGCCTGCTCATCATTAATAGCGATGGCGTTGGCATTAATAAAAAGGTCACTTATTATGCTGCGCAAAACCTCTTCAACTTGCAACTGGCCAGGCGCAGTCTTAATTTGCACAACAGCGAAAACTGCCTCCTGGGACAGATCAAAACCAAGGATCCGTTTTTCCCCATGAACTTTATTATCCTCACCTTTATCTGATATAAGGCCAAGAATCAAACTTTTCATGATTCTATCTTCGAGTTCCACTTGACCATACCTACAGGTTTCCATCACCACCAGGCTATGCAGTGCCGCTCTGGCAATTCTCATTTGTTCCCAGCTTAAATCTTTTTTGAAAATGTTTAAATATTTCTTTATTTTGTTTTTTATTACGACAGGAAACACCAGTCTGGCTGAGGATATCCCATACTCTGGCAACTCTGGTATGACCACAGGCCGTAGGGTGTTTTGCAACATGCGTACATATTCAATTATCCTTGGATCCAAATACTGAGGCTTCCAATATTTAATTCCGTTCTTTTTCTGGATTTTGGAAAAAGTAGAAGTGTTGAAAAAAGATCGTGCTTGCACAAAGAAATATTCATCTTCAATAAGAACACTTACCTGAAGCTTCTGAGCCAGTAAGTCGGCAATCCCTTTATAACCACCACCGTTAACTATTATCTGCAAGAACTCGTCGTAGAGCGAATCCACATCAAGGTTGTCAGCCTGCAGAAAATCTCTAGCCATCACCATATGCTTACCCCTCCAACGTTTATCAATTGTTGCAAACCAGACTTTTGCTATATTATGAGATTTTCACTTCTCATTCAACTGGAAGGAATATAAAAAACACCTCCGATTCCTTCTATAAAATTTTTATTTATAGGACAGGCGTGGGAGGTTTTCCATTTTACACTATTAGTCCACATTAATCTATGCACAATAGCATTGTTCTTATATTACAGATTATACTATAAGCTGTTATTTTAATTGATTAATCTATTATATTATATAGTAGAATGGACAAAAAATAAACAGTATCTAATAAATAATTTCAATATACCATGTAGTAGTATTGACTATAGTAATTATAAAATTAGCAGTAGTATTCGATACAATATCCCTTAATATGATTATTCTTAGCAAAAAATGCGATAACCAAATTAATACCCTTATATTTTCATCAAAACGATTGTAATCCCTATAAAATAATTTTCACCCAGTCATGTTTCGACAAGATTTCTGAAGGTAATTGTGCTGTGATTGTCAAACATTGAAATTTACTTGACTTTTAGCGTTTTGATGCATTGGTGGGATGGGGGATATGAATGAGAGATGAAGAGAAACCCAAAGAACAGCTTTTCAATGAATTGGTTAAAATGCGCCAGCAATTCACAGAAATGGAAACCAGGCTCAAGCAAACAGAGGCTTTGTTTTATGATTGCCAGGGAAAAATTGAGTATCTTGATTCTTTTATGACAGGTGATTCCGAATACAGGCTGGCAGAGGACAAACTACGTGCCGCCCACCAGCAGCTTCTTGATATAATTGAATTTTTACCCGACGCTACATTTGTCATAGATAAGGATAAAAAGGTTATCGCCTGGAACAGAGCTATTGAAGAGATGACCGGTATGCGTAAGAGAGATATTATTGGCAAAGGTGAGTATGCTTACGGTGTGGCCTTTCACGGAAAACCAATTCCTTTACTGATTGATTTTATTGATTCCGGTAAGCAGGTAACCGAAGGCCCTTTTTACTCTATCGAAAGAAAAGGAGATACACTGTACGCACAGCTGTTTTTCCAGGCTGTTTTTAAAGGTAAAGGCGCCTACCTAAATCTTAAGGCCTCCCCACTTTATGACAGCTGCGGCAACCTGACTGGAGCTATCGAATCCATCCGCGATATCACCAATCTTAAACATATAGAAGATGAGTTAAGGAAACACCGTGACTACCTTGAAAAACTGGTTGATGAACGCACCATTTATTTAATAAAAGCTAATCAACAACTGCAATTGGAAATAGCAGAGAGAAAGCGAGCGGAAGAAGCCTTGCGCTCCGCACAGCAACAACTTACTGATATAATTGATTTTCTTCCCGAACCCACCTTTGTTATTGACCGTGATAAGAAGGTAATCGCCTGGAATCGTGCCATCGCGGAAATGACGGGCGTACCAAAAGAAGCCGTCCTGGGAAAAGGTGAATACGCTTACGCTGTACCTTTTTACGGTAGCCCGCAACCAATCCTAATCGATCTCATTTTTTCGGATGACCTGCAGAATAAAAAAAAATATGTGTATGTCGATAGAAAGGATAACAAAATATTTGCAGAAAAATACTACCGTTTTCCCTTTAGCGGTATTGAATCCAATATGTGGGGTGTTGCGGCACCACTATATGATAAACATGGTAGTCTCGCTGGAGCTATCGAATCAATTCGAGATATTACCAAACATAAAAGAACCGAGGCGACACTGGAGACTGAGAGGCAACGGCTTTATTACGTCCTGGACAGGCTACCCGCCTTCGTCTGCCTGATCGCAGCAGATTATTCGATAACTTTTGCCAACCTCAACTTCCGCGAGCGTTTTGGCGACCCTACGGGAAAATATTGCTTTGAAGTTTATCGAAAGCAAAAAAAACCTTGTGCAAATTGCCCTACGACAAATGTACTTGCAACTAATACCCCCGTGGAGTGGGCTTGGACCGGTTTAGACGGCAGGGTGTACCAGATCTATGATTATCCCTTCGATGATATAGATGGCTCAAAGCTGATCTTGGAATTAATGATTGAAATTACTGAGAGTAAACAAATAAAAGAAGCCTTGGAGATAAGCGAAGCCCACTATCGCGCCATTGTTGAGGATCAAACCGAATTTATCTGCCGTCACATGCCAGGGGGAACTATAACCTTTGTTAACGAAGCTTACTGTCGCTACCTCGGCATAAAACGCGAAATACTACTCGGAAACAAATTCATGTCTTTTATTGGCGCGAATGCCTTGAAACAGTTTGATAAGCATTTTTCATCCATTAATACGCAAAATCCGGTTGCAACTATTGAAATTAATATTTTAATGCCCTGGGGTGAAAATCGCTGGCAGCATTGGACTAACCGAGGTATATTTAACGAACCGGGGCAGCTAGTTGAGTTCCAGTCCGTAGGGCATGATATAACCAAGCGCAAGCTGGCGGAACAGGCATTACAGGAGTCGGAAACAAAATATCGAACCCTGGTAGAGCGAATTCCTGCGATTACATATATTGCACGGCTTGATGAAACCAGCACCACTATGTACGTAAGTCCTCAAATAGAAACAATACTTGGTTTTACTCAGGCGGATTACGAGGCTGAGCCTGATACCTGGCAAAAAAGACTACACCCTGATGATCGGGCGCGAGTTTTAGCTGAGTTAGCCCTTTTCTATGAGAGTAATGAACCGTTTCAATCAGAATATCGAATATTTGCTCGTAATGGCAGTATTTTATGGTTTAAAGATGAAGCAACTATAACCCGAGACCAGGACGGCCACCCCCTCTATGTCCATGGTGTTATGTTTGACATTACCCAACATAAACAAGTAGAGGAGGCCCTGCGCACATCGGAAGAACGGTTTTACAAAGCCTTTAATGCCAGTCCTGTTCTTATGGCAATAATATCTTTACCTAGCAAAAATTTCATTGATGTAAATGAAAGCTGGTTAAACATAATGGGTTATAAACGTGAAGAGGTTTTGAACCGTACAATTTACGATAGGAATATTCAGGAGAATATTATATTATATGAAAAAATTAGCAAGGCCAGGGATCAGTGGCCAATAAACAACATGGAAATTGAATTTTGCACTAAAAACGGTGAGAAGAAAGCTGGTTTATTTTCAGGTGACTTAATTTCGCTTGGAGATGAAAGCTGTTTCCTTTCCATTATTCAGGATATCACTGAGAAAGTGCAGTTTGGAAAAGAAATGGCCCGCCTTGACAGATTGAACCTGGTGGGAGAAATGGCTGCAGGCATCGGCCATGAAATAAGAAACCCAATGACAAGTGTACGTGGTTTTTTGCAAATATTTTGCGGCAGAAAAGAGTTTGCCCCTTATAAAGAACACCTTGACCTTATGATAGAAGAACTAGACCGTGCCAATTCAATAATAACAGAGTTTCTTTCCCTGGCCAAAAACAAAGTGGTTTTGCAAAAGGCCCAAAATCTTAACCATATAGTGCAGGCTTTATCTCCATTAATTAAGGCAGATGGCATGGTTGCTGATAAACACATTGAATTTGAACTTAATGATATACCGAAAATAGCCCTGGACGATAAGGAGATTCGCCAGTTAATCCTCAATCTGGTACGTAACGGTTTCGAGGCCATGTCCCCCGGTGGAAAAATGAAAATAAAAACATTCAGAGACGAAAGTTTTGTAGTCCTAGCCGTACGGGACCCGGGAAAAGGGATTAAACCTGATGTCCTGGAAAAGTTGGGAACCCCCTTCTTCACGACTAAAGACAATGGGACTGGCTTAGGACTGGCAATGTGTTACAGTATTGCAGCCAGACACAATGCTAAAATACAGGTAGAAACTGGTCCGGAAGGAACCACTTTCCTGGTAAAGTTCAAATGTGACATTTAGACATTGACAAGGAACTTTTCATATCCCAATAGAAATGAACAATATAAAAAACTGGTTTTAATAAAACCTAAGTTAGACAGGTGGTGCAGTTATTGGTACTGGCAAATGAAACCCTGGAACACATTGCTATCGCACAACAATTAAAGAACAACCTTGTAAATTATTACAAGAAAAGAGAACAAAAATACAAACCTATTATCCTGACCAGCTACGCAAAAAACCACGATATCCGTGAGGATGTCATGGAAAACGGAATCGACTGGCTGATCCATTGCTTCCGCTTCCAAAAAGGTGACACCTTAATCGATCGTTTTATAAAAAAACACAGTGCTTTATCTGAGCTGGAAATTCAAATCCTTGAGCGCTGGAAGGACTCCTTTGAAGGTGTATTTGAAGTCAAAGCGCTGGAAGCTGATTCGGTAAAGCTTTTTAATCTGGTCGATGAGAAGGAATATACCGCGGCCGCCCTTATGGGGCCAGAGACTTTGGACCGTTTAAAGACCGGTGAGCTGATTATGTCGAGGCTTATTCCATTAGATGATATATATTTACTAAGTGGGAATATGTACCTTTTGCCTCCTAACGATAAAAAGGCCCTGCAAAACCTGGCTGCTAAAATCGTGCAGTCCAATTTATCAGTTAAATATAATAAAGCCTGGGAAATACAAAGGAAATATAGAAATAGTTTCATCTCTTATTTCGGGGACGATTTAATCATCCTTCCCGGCCATAAATTAGAAGAAAGGTTTGATAATTTCAATCATTATCATATGCCCACTGCAACACCAAAGATGCAATTTTCTGAGGCTTTAACTCGCAATGATAACGTTGGTTTGATTTTTGACGAAAGGGAAGGCCTGAACTTTTATCCCGATTTTGAATCTTTTATGGCTCCTTTAAAAAATCCGCACCTATTGGAGGATGAAGAGTACAGGGAAGTGATTATGGGCTACCTTGAGAGTGACAGCATCTCCACGTTGCCGTTCCGGAAAATGGTCGAAAGGTGGCCGGATAGCTGCAGACAGGCCTTTGCTGTTTTGTTTAGTAAACCTGACTGGGATAATAACAAAGATTTTAATGAATTAATGGAAAAACATAAGGGAGCCTTTTTGAAAAAAGAATGGGCACCAACCACACTACCTTTCAATATACTATAATCTGAGTTTGGAAATAACGCATCGCACACCGATACTTGGCCTGTGATGCGTTATTTACTTCCACTATCTGTTGATTATCAACATTTAGACTTCATCCCTGATCATACCCTCAATCAGGTCGGCAAAAGGTTTTTGCTTTTCTATGGGGAGATCATTGATCAGTTTAATGACCTCCATCCACCTGTCTGTCTCTTCTTTGTCCATTTTGTCCACTACCCCGTTTCCTTGAATTAGGCGGACGGCAGCCAAAATAATCACCGAAGCGCTTAACAGCGCACGACCTACCAACCGCAACAAACCTATTGTTCCTTCCTTTTTAAAATATATGTCCAACCATACCTATGGCTCGGCATAATCAAAGGGGGTATGAAAATTTTCACAAAATAACTAATAAAAGCATATATTAGCAAATAAAAAGGTGGTTACAGCTATGGGCCAAAGGTTAAAAACCGAGGGAGCCTTGACTGGATTGCCAGGCAATGACGCATTTGTTCTTTTTTTAATATTTATCCTGTTGCTTCTGGCCGTAAGATAAATGGAATCGTTTGTCCTCAACAACAAGAACTTATTAAATGAGCCCTGCATGGACAAACTTGGTATTTATTTTTATAATGGTAATGTAGCGCTGGCCAGCGCGAAATTATCATATAAAGGAATGATCGTCATGTCTGACCTGGAAGAAACGATTAAGCTCAACAACCAAAGAATTATGGAGGAATGGATTGCAGCACTTCACAGTTTGATGAGCCAGGTTAAGCAGTGGGTTTCGTCATTTCCTCATAAGGACAGCTTCAGTGCTGTTGATTTGATGGTCAATAAATCTGAAGAACCTGTTGGAGAATATCAGGCGCCTATGCTCATACTTACCACAGACCAAACCCCCATAGAAGTGTTGCCTGTGGGCAGATTCGCCATAGGAGCCATAGGCCGTGTTGACATTACCAACCACAAGCGTTCTTTCACCCTATTGTATTCCAGTAGCAAAGGCTGGTTATTGATGGACCGGAGGAAGCCTCTAACAGAAGAATTATTCAAGGAAATCATTGATGAGCTGTATGTGGAAGGCGTCACCAAGCCTGAACTGCATTAACATTTCGGTTGTAAACTATATATCTGGAAGTTAACTCGTCCAGCTATAGCTGGACAACGAGACTTCGGTGGGACTATACCCCCGCCGAAGCAAAAAAGCGGAACTCCCACTTATAGAAGTGGGAGTCTTAGAATTGGATTAAAAAAGGAGCTTACAACTAAAAGCTCCTTTTTTTTATTTTAATTTAGTACGACACGAACATAGTGATCGGTATTTTTTCTTTCCCAATCACTATGTTCACAATATAATAATAGCAAGAAGAATTTCAGGATAAGGAGGCATTGCATGAAATACCTTGGGGTTAAGGGAAAAGCCTGGCTGAAAGGATTCCATATCTTTTTCTGCTGTGCATGGATTGGCACGGGAATCTCCATGATGGTCCTGACCATGGTGAAAGGCTACACCCCAAATGGAGATGAGCTTTATGCCGTTAATGCTTGTGTCAAGCTCCTCGATGATTTTATCATCATTCCAGCTGCTTTGGGCTCACTGATTACCGGGCTGTTGTTTTCTCTGTTTACCAACTGGGGCTTTTTTAAGTTTAAATGGGTTATCTTCAAGTGGATCACCACCGTGGCCCAAATCCTTTTCGGCACATTTTGGCTGGGACCGTGGACCAACGGCGCTACCGCCATTGCGAATGCTGAGCGCGCTCAGTCGCTCTACAATGCTCAATATTTGTATTTCCGGGAGATGAACAACTACTTCGGTAGCATTCAGGTACTGCTGCTAATCATTGTAGTTTTTATCTCGGTTATTAAGCCCTAGGGGAAAAGGGCTTAAAGTCCTCCGAAAGCTTGCAGCGATAAGCCACAAGGCTTTCAGTTTAAAGTGGCCTTCTCCACCCTGACCAGGTGTTTATACATGGCCCTCCTGGCATCCCGGTCTCGTCCTGTACTGATGGCCTCAAATATAGCGTGGTGATCTTTGAGCAAACGCTGTGGCATGCCCGGCGTACGATAAAGCTCTTCCCGGGCTGCCTGCAGGACCCTGCACCTGGTGTCGGCAATTGAGTCCATGAACCTTAACAGTAAGGAATTGTGGGCGGCCTCCGCCACCACATAATGAAAACTCCAGTCCGACTGCTGGCCCATGTCACCTGTTAGAATTGCCTCGGACATCTGCTTGAGGGTCCCCTCTATTGTTAACAGGTCATTTTCACAATGCCGTAGCGAAGCTAGACCAGCAGCCTCAACCTCCAGTATTTTCCTTAGCTCCAGCAGTTCGCGCAAAGTGTACTGCTGGGTCATCAGAGTCAGCGCCAGCGCTTCTGCCAGAGACTGGGTGCTGATCTCCTTGATAAAAGTGCCGCCGCCCTGCCTTATTTCGATAATTCCTAACGCCTCCAGTGCCCGAAAGGCCTCCCGTACGGCCGAGCGTCCAACCTGAAGTTGTTCAGCCATGTCCCTTTCGGACATGAGCTTATCCCCTGGTCTGAGGGTTCCATCGGTGACCAGCTTTTTTACCTGGTAGATTATTTCCTCGTATATTTTCTTGGTCTTAATTGGCTTTAACTCCACAGGCATCTCACCTTGGTTCTTCCTATAGTTTTCCAGCGGCTTAGCAGACTATAAAAACACCTCAGGCCAAAGCTGACCAGTCCCTTCTGAGCCGGACAGGTCAGTATGGCTGTTTAGCTGGTGAGCTATGGTGCAGTTCTACGGGGCAGCGTTTCTATAGATTACTTACAATATGTTCCCAGTTACAGTGGGTAACAATATTCTCCAGCGCCACTCCGATACTGACCTTGTCGGTTGGCTGGATGTGGCGGCTTACCTGAGCCATTTTCTCGACGGTGGTATAGGTGTCATAGTGAACCAGAATGATGGGGACCCCCATTTCCTCAGCCCTGGCAACAACCTTAACATCGGGGTACAAGCCACCGGTAAGGATTAAAACGGAGGTACTGGTCTCAAGGGCTGCCAGCGCCAGATCGGCCCGATCGCCACCTAGAATAACGGCCTTGTTGGCGGCTCTCCTGAGGTAAGTCAGGGCGCTGGCCATAGTCATACCGCCAATGACCATATCCTCTACATGAAGATCCAGGCGTTCATGTCCGCTTAAAATTTCCCCACCCAACATATCGTAGTATTCACCAACCGTGGGAGAGGCAATTTCCGGCCTGGTTGGGATGACGCCCAGGGTTTTATAACCGGAATTTTCTAAAATAGGACGATAGACACCTTCAGTTTTGGCGTAAAGAGGACGTGGTACATTGCTGAATATGGTGCCCATAACGGGTACTTCTGCCATAGTCAGGTGCTTATTCATGAAGATAGCGTTGTCAAGACTGTAATCGTTTTCAATTTTAAGCACCAAGAGAGCTTTAGAACCAATTTTCTTGGCCAGGCTGACACTGTCCAGCCCGTAACTCCCCAAAATGTCAATTGACAGAGCCCCATCGATAATAACAATGTCTGATAAGCTTGCCATCTCATCATAAGCTTCCATGAGCACCCCCAGGCCATCTTTTAAAGAGGCCTGCGCGCTCAGATAAAAGGGGCTGGCGGTGATGGGGGCAATTTTTTCCAGGGGGATACCCAAGCCCAGTACTTCCTTCATCAGAACGGAGTCCAGATCGACTTTCCCGGTCATGTTGCGCCCGTTGGCTACCGGTTTAAAATAACTGACCTTGTAGCCCTCCTGCTGGAGCTTTTGCGCCAGTCCCAGAGCCACCACTGTTTTACCGCTGCCCGGAGTGCCCATAATGTATAGACTTTTCATTTTATCACCTCAAGAAATAGTTATTTTAATATCCAGGGCTGAAAGGCCTTTCTCATAAGCAAACACAGGGTTGATGTCCATCTCAGTGATTTCGGGAAAATCGGTGACCAGTCTGGCTGCGCGCTTCACTACATCCACCACTGCCTCCATGTCCCGCGGGGCCTCGCCCCGGTAGCCTTTTAACAAGGTGTGGGCCTTGGTCTCTGCCAGCATTGTTTTAACAATCTTCTCATCGTTTAGACTGGACGCCAGGCGGAAGGAAACATCCTTTAAGAGATTGACATGAATTCCGCCCAACCCGAAAGCAACCAGGGGGCCGAACTGCACATCCTTGGTCATGCCGATGATCAGCTCTGTTCCCCGGGGCATCATTTTTTGCACCTCAATACCGTGCACAACTACCTTCGGAAGATAGCGGTGCACACTCTCCATAATCATCAGAAAGGCCTTTTGAACTTCTTCGGCGGAATTTATTCCCAGTTTCACCCCACCCACGTCTGTTTTGTGCAGGATCTTGGGTGAAGCCACCTTGAGCACCACGGGATAGCCCATTTTTTCGGCAGCGGCCACTGCCTCTTCGGCAGTGGTAGCCAGGACGACGGGGGCGACCGGAATGCCATATGCCTCGGCCACTGCAGATGCCTCGCTACCCAGCAGGTTTAGGCGACGGTCCCTGGTTACATCATAAAAAATGGCCTTGACCGTCTTTTGGTCAACTTCCAATTGTGCTCGTGCTTGCTCACTATCCACCGTGTCAAGATACCGTTTGTATTTATTCAGGCCGTTTATACATAAAATAGCTGGTTCGGGGAAGGTGAAGCAGGGTATCCCGTTTTCAGCAAGTATGTTCGCCCCTTCGGCAAGGAGAGGTCCTCCCATATGTGCCGCGAAGACAGGCTTATCGGGGTGTGCGTCTCTGGCCTCTACGATGCTCCTGGAAGTTTCGACCGGTTCGGTAACGGCGGTCGGGCACATCATTACCAGGACACTGTCAACATTGGGGTCATCCAGCACCTTATTCAGGGCATACTGGTAACGGTCGGTCCTGGCATCTCCCAGTACATCGACAGGGTTATAGATGTTTGCTTCTTTGGGCAGGTTAGTACGAAATTCATCAAGGGTACTCTTGTCGAAGCGGGCCATTTTGAGTCCCATTGCTTCTACGCAATCTGTAGCAATAATACCCGGCCCCCCAGAATTGGTGACGATAGCCACTCTGTCTCCAGCGGGAATGGGTGATTTTGTAAAGGCTATGGCTAGATCGAAAAGCTCGGTCATGGAAGTCGCCCGGATAATCCCGCATTGCTCAAACGCAGTGTCATAGGCCAGATCGCTGCCGGCCAAAGCTCCGGTATGAGAGGAAGCTGCCTGGGCGCCGGCCTGGCTGACCCCGGACTTCAGGACAATAATAGGTTTTTTCTTGGCGGCTGCTCCAGCTACTTTAAGGAAGCGGGCGCCATCTACAATATCCTCTAAATAACACAGAATAACCTTGGTATAAGGATCATTCGCTGCTTCCTCGATAAAATCAATCTCAGAAAGGTTGGCCTTGTTGCCGAGACTGACCACTTTACTGTAGCCAAGTCCAGCAGTAGTGCTCCAATCTAAAATAGCCAGCAGGATGGCGCCGCTCTGAGAAAGAAAGGCGATTTCTCCCTTGACCGGAGCTGCAGCTGTAAAGGAGGCGTTAATAGGTGTATGTGTATCCATCACACCCACACAGTTGGGTCCCATCATATGCATATTAAATTCTTCACAAATTTCGATCAGTTTTTTTTCCAGCACCAGGCCTTCTTTGCCGATTTCCTTGAAGCCGGCAGTGATTACGGTCAGGGTTTTGACCCCTTTTTCGCCGCATTCTCTGGCTGATGGCAATACTTTTGCTGCAGGTACGACCATTACTACCATATCTACCGGGTCAGGTATAGCGCTGACAGATGGGTAGCAGGTCAGTCCTTCTATTTCACTCTCTCTTGGATTGACGGGATAAATAGTTCCCTGATAACCAGAGTTAATGATATTACGCATGATCGCGTTGCTGATTTTGCCGGGAGTTTTAGAGGCTCCCACGACGGCTACGGAATTAGGTCGAAAAAAACTTGTTAAGTCAGCCACTGCTTTATGTCACAATCCTTTCTAGCTACAAAAACAATATTTTGTCAAAATAAAAAATTCTGCCTGGTTTATGCCGGTATACGATGTCGTTATTGCAATACCCGTTATGTTCAGCCTTAGCACACCACATGTTTACTAGTGACTGAAATCACAACAGGCATTTGGCACCCCCTTTGAACATTCTTTTGGTATAGTGGTATAGTGGTATGACCATCATTACCCAAGTATAATCATAGCGAATCTTACTAGTCAATTAAAAAGAATATTTTAAATTTTCTACAGATAAGAGTTTCTGGATTCTGTTATTAGATAATCATCGTGACCGGACGATGCCGGGAAGGGCTTTTTTGAAAGCAGGGTCCCATCTGGTTACACTTTATGCCACTGCAGAATATTATAGGAAAAAAGGAGGTGTCCTTATGGACTACGTTATCCAGCCCGGTGATACTTTAACATCCATCGCGGCCCGTTTTGGTGTCACTGTCGAAAACATTGTTAGAGTCAACCCAATACTTGTAAATCCGAATGCCATCTTCCCGGGGCAGATTATCCATATTCCCTTAGCCGGCCAGATTCCTGTAGCAAAGGCGGCGCTTTACATTGTCCAACCTGGGGAAACTCTGACCGCAATCGCTCTAAGGTATAACATTCCAGTTGGCGCGCTATTGCAGTTCAATCCCCAAATCACCAATCCCAACTTGATTTTCCCCGGACAGATTATCGCCATCCCCCTGCCTTATGGAGCAGTACCGCAGATGCCGGTGACCCCTATACAAAGCCCGAATCTGCCTCCGAACTTTCCACCCTTCGACCCCCTTTGATAATAATATTTTTGATAAGGTCTTCCACAGGAGGCCTTATTTTTTTCGCTGGTAAAAGCAACAGGTAATATTTGTTTATTACATGCCCATTGGGATATGTTATAATTCAGTAAATTGTTTAATAGGAGGGTAGGACTTGGCAAGAAGGTTAAAAAGGAAGTTAAAGCTTTCACGTCTATTTTTTCTTCTGCTGGGCATCGCTATCCTGGGAGCTGGCTGCGTGGTGGCAGTCGTGTTATTTTCCAGCATCAGGGATTTACCTGTTATCAACCCTGTGGCACTGGAATCCAGCGCCTCCACCATGATCTATGACAAAGACGGCAACCTGGTTACCAGTGTTGGTCTTAAAAACAGCGTGCCGGTCGACTTAGAGGCTATACCAGACAACGTTAAGAACGCGTTTTTGGCTATAGAAGACCCTACTTTCTACCAGCACCACGGCATCAGCATCCGTGGTATTGCCCGGGCAGCCTGGTCCGACCTGATCTCCAGGCAAATTCTTGAGGGCGGTAGCACCATTACCCAGCAGCTGGTCAAGATCTCTTTTCTTAGTCCTGAACAGACCGTCAAGAGAAAAATCCAGGAAATCATCCTGGCCTTCCAGGTAGAGAGGCGCTACACCAAAGACGAAATTCTGGAGATGTATCTCAATAATATATACCTTGGTGAAGGAGCCTACGGTATTCAGGCCGCGTCCCAGACCTTTTTCGGCAAAGATGTAGGCGAGCTGAACCTTGAGGAGGGCGCCTTGCTCGCTGGGCTAAACCAGGCGCCTAGTGCCTATGACCCCTTTAAGATTTACACTCTAAAAGATCAGGAAAAGGAACAACAAATTAAAACCGTCATGTCAAGGCGGAACACCGTACTGGACAGGATGGTCAAATACAACTTTATCGCCCAGCAACAAGCTAACCAGGCCAAGGATATGGAACTGCAGTTGGACACCAAGGAGGTCTCCCAACGGCAGTACCCGTATCCATATTTTCTTGATTACATAACTGAAACACTAATTGATAAGTACGGCGAGGCTGAGGTTTTCAAGGGGGGGCTGAAGGTATACACTTCACTTGACCCGCAAATTCAGCAGATCGCTGAGGCCTCCATGAGCAGGTCCGCCAATTTTCCAGCCTCCGGCGCCGACGCCAACGGTGTCATGCAACCACAGGGAGCGGTAGTAGTCCTTGACCCTCACACCGGCCATATCGTTGCTCTGGTGGGAGGACGGGAGCATACCCAGAAGAGATCCTGGAACCGGGCCAGTCAGACTACACGCCAGCCAGGCTCCTCCTTCAAACCAATCGCCGCTTACGGGCCGGCGATTGAATACCATGGACTCGGGGCGGCCTCGGTGGTTGATGATGTTCCGGTCAGCTACGGTTCCTACTCGCCACGTAACTCTGACGGTGTCTTCCGAGGGTTGATTACACTGCGGGAAGCACTTACCCGTTCTGTAAACATTGTTGCCATTAAACTACTCAATGATACTGTAGGAATCAGCAATGCCATCCGCTTCGCTTCCGGACTGGGCATAAAGCTTGACCCGGATGTCCACGGCCTCAGCATGGCGCTCGGTGGCCTGCATGAAGGTGTAACTCCAATACAGATGGCGGGAGCATATGGCGCCTTTGCCAATCAGGGTGTGTACATTGAGCCTACTGCCATCATTAGAGTTGAAAAAGAAGACGGTATCATCCTCGATCAGCATGTTCCCAAGCAGCGATCGGCCATGAAGGAGACCACAGCTTTTCTGATTACAGACATGCTAAGCTCCGCTGTTCAGAGCGGTACAGGAACCGGCGCCCAAATCGGGAGACCGGCGGCGGGCAAAACCGGGACTACTGATGACGGTAAAGATATCTGGTTTGTTGGTTACACCCCCGAGCTCACGGCGGCAGTGTGGATCGGCTACGATACTCCTACATCTATGCCGCAGGCTTATGGCGGCATGTATCCAGCCAGGATCTGGCAGGAAATTATGAGCAAGGCCTTAAACAGCCTTCCGGTGCAGAACTTCAGCCGGCCGGCCGGGGTAGTATCGGCAACGGTCGACCGCAAGTCCGGTCTTTTGCCGGGACCCAATACTCCTGCCGACTCGCTGATTACGGACTTGTTTGCTGAAGGAACGGTGCCATCGGAGCAAGACAATGTGCATGTATTTGTGGAAGTTTGCGCGGCCAGCGGGCAGCTTCCCAACCAGTACTGCCCTGACCGGGTCATCAAACCACTGGTTAAACTGCCCTACCAGGTACCTGCTACAGTACTGGATTACGCCCAGCGAGTACCTACTGAGACCTGCACTATACACGGTCAGGGTATAACCTCTGGCCAGACCGGACCCCCGGTCAACCCAGCCATCCCGGTCACAAAAACATCCAGCAAAACTAACCAAACTACGACCAATAGTGGTGGCAAAGGTCAGTAAAAACATTTAAAATAGTCAAAACCTCCTTACAAAAAGGGGGTTTTGTTTTTTATAGGCAAGAATTTATGTAAAAATAGATGATTCGTCCTGCTGGTGGTGCGTATTCATTCGCACAAGAGCGATAAGGAATGTTATAAATCCCTCTTGATGTGTTAAACGGGTGCCAATTTAAGGCACTCATAGTTACTTGCATTCTGTATAGAATAAAGGACGAACCCGAAAACTATCAAAAAATACAGGAGGTGACCCAAATGTACAATCAGGGCTGGTCTGACCAGCACCGCGGTGTCCAAGTAAAAACCCTTAATCCCCAAGCCAGTGATATTACTGTTTATTATACCGGCCTGCTCAACAAATCAGGAGCAACCCAGGTATTTCTCCATTCTGGTTTTGGCGATCCCGAGCATTGGAGCATTACTGAAGAATACCGCATGCAACGCACACCGGAAGGTTGGAAAAAAACCTTCAACATGGAAGACAACAGCGTTTCCTTTTGTTTCCGGGATTCGGGCAACAACTGGGATAACAATAATGGAAACAACTGGACTTACAAAATAACCTAAGCAAAAAAACCGGGCATGTCCCGGTTTTATTTTTATCCGTGCAGGGATTTTTTTTTGTATCCTGAATTAATAGAAAAAAGTCATGGGAGGGATTTAACGTGTTTGTTGGCAACGTCAAAGACCTGGAAGTAATAAAAGTTAACGCCCCTGATGCAGTAAATGCTTTCAAGAAAACATTAATCGGCCCGCTGGAAGGTTGGGAAGGCTGGGTTATGCGCCTCTTTTCTTTGAAGAACGGCGGCCAGTCGCCCTGCCATAGTCATCCCTGGCCACATATCAACTATATCCTGCGCGGGCAGGGCACGATATCCATCGACGGCAAGGAGACGCCCCTGACAGAGGGTTCTGTTGCGTACGTGCCAGCCAATTCACTCCACCAGTTCAGCAGCACCGTAACCGAGGATTTTGACTTTATCTGCATTGTTCCCGAAGAAGGAGATAAATAAAGCGTCTTTATGTGCGCCCCAAATTAGCCGGGAACAACAACACTACGTTGGGAAATCCTCTCGGCCCAGTTTCAAAAACGTTAGGCTAGTTCCACCACCGTGACCCCGTAGCCTCCTTCGCCTTGTTCGCCAAGGCGTAGTGACTTCACCCTGCGGTGTCCATTCAACTCCCTGTGTATGGCCGTCCTGAGTGAACCGGTTCCTTTGCCGTGAATCAGGCAGACCCGGGAGAGACCTGCCAGGTAAGCGTCGTCCAGGTACTTTTCCACCTGGAAAAGGGCTTCTTCGGCGTAGAGACCCCTCAAGTCAAGTTCAGAGGATATCTCCCTGGCCTTGTCCAGCAGCACTCCAGCCACTTTGCTTTGTCCTTTAAGTGGCTCGGGCTTTTCCGCCCGGCGCAGATCCTTTAGCGGTACATTCACCTTCATAATACCCACCTGTACCTGCACCTCGCCATCCTGACCAGGGGGGCTAAGCACATAGCCCTTCTGGTTGAATTTGGCCAGGTAGACCTCCTCACCAGGTCTAAGGTGATGCGGGGCATCTCCTGTAGCTGATTTCTCGGGCGCCGCCCTGTTGACCCGATCCTGGATTTTTTTCAGCCGGCCCCTGGCTTCCTGAATGGCACTTTCTCTGGTATGGCCAGCCTCTGTGGCCATCTTATTCCTTAGTTCCCTGATGGTGGCCTCAGACTCCTGCCTGGCTTCCCGAACCAATAACCTGGCTTCTTCTCCAGCTTTGGAAAGGAGCTGCTCCTTCTTCTGGGTGAGCTCGTTTTCCATCCTTACGCATTTCTCTTTTAAAAGCCCGGCTTCCTCAGAGAGGCGAACCGCCCTTTCCCGCTCTGTCTCCGCCTCCTGCTGCGTCCTTTCCAGGTTGCGCATCAGTTCATCTATTTGGACCTGTTCTACCGTCAGGAACTCCCTGGCCCTAACTACCAGTTCCTCCGGCAACCCTAACCTCGATGCAATTTCAAAGGCATTGCTGCGGCCAGGCTTACCGATCAAAAGTCGGTAGGTGGGTTTTAAGGTTACGGCGTCAAACTCGACGCTGGCATTTTCAACCCGGTCGCGAGTATAGGCAAAGTTCTTTAGTTCGCTGGCATGAGTGGAGGCAATAGTCCTGGCACCCGAGGCATGGAGCTTCTCCAGAATTGACTGGGCTAAAGCCGCCCCCTCCGTCGGATCTGTCCCTGCCCCCAATTCGTCCAGGATCACCAGGCTGTCATTCCCGGCCTGCCGGACAATGTCGACAATGTTGGTCATGTGCGAGGAAAAAGTGCTTAAGCTTTGCTCAATGCTCTGCTCGTCACCGATATCAACAAAAATCTGCCTGAAAATCCCCAACCTTGATCCATCCCCGGCAGGGATGTGCAGCCCCGACTGGGCCATCAGAACTAGCAAGCCTGCGGTCTTTAACGAAACCGTTTTACCCCCGGTATTGGGTCCGGTTATGACCAGGGTGTCGAAATCTTCACCCAGACGGAGGTTAAGCGGCACAGCCCCATCTTTCAGCAGGGGATGCCTGCCCTGTTTGATATCCATGTAGGCCTCGCCTTGCAAAACAGGCGCCCAGGCGTCAAGTCTCTGACTATACCTGGCCTTGGCCAAAATAAAATCGAACTCCGCCAGGGTATCAAGGGATATAGATATACTGTCAACCTGCTGCGAAACTCCGTCGGACAACGCTGCCAATATACGTATGACTTCCTGTTTTTCCACCAACAGCAGACGGCGCAGCTCATTATTTTTATCCACTACGGCCATCGGTTCGATGAACAGGGTGGCGCCGCTGGCGGATTGGTCGTGAACGATACCGGGCACCTGAGTGCGGTATTCAATTTTGACAGGTACCACATAGCGCCCTTCTCTGACCGTAACGATCGGGTCCTGGAGATATTTCTGGTAATTGGGAGAGCGGATCACATGTTCCAGATGTTCCTTGATCTGGGCCTGGTAGTTCATGATTTTCCGCCTAACCTGAGCCAGTTCGTTAGAAGCTCCGTCCGCCACCTCGCCACCGGGCAGGATGGCCTTTTTTATCGCTCTTTCCAGGTCAGGCAGGGAAGCCAGAGAATCCGCCAGCCGGCTAAGCAGGGGATACCGCTCCTGTTTTTCCTGCAGAAAACCTTTTACAGCCCTGCCTGACGAAAGAGTATCCGCCACTGCCAGCAGTTCGCCAGGATCGAGGATGGCGCCGCTGCGAGCTCTTTTCAGTTGGACCCTGATGTCCTTCCAACCGCCAATTTCTGCGGTTGGGTCAAGCCTCAAAAGTTCCCGTCCCTCGCTGGTCTCAGCCTGCCAACCGAGGATCGAAGCCAGGTCGTCAACCGGTTCCAGTTCCATTACCAGCTCCCGGCTGAGCGGTGAACCTGTAAAGGATGCCAGCTGTTCCAGGATCTTTTGATATTCCAGCCTTTGCAAAGTCTTTTTTTCCATATGCATACCTTAATTAATTTTTTTTGTAAGCTTTTCCACCACGTCCTGTGGTAAGAAGAATAAAGCAGAATCAACTACTTTCTGAAAGGAGTCAATGACCCCCATACTGCCCTCCCAGTGTTCCTTGATGATGTCCTCACCCGCGGAGTTGAGCAGTCTCTGCAGAGCAATGGCCACGATGTAAGCGTCGTCGATCTGCCCTAAAAACGGGATAAAATCGGGAATTATGTCCAACGGGGAAAAGATATAGGCAATAGCAACCCCCAGGATGGCCTTGTCTGCAGTTGAAACACGTGGATCTTTAACCAGGCGGTACATCAGCTTGACAAAACTGGGGATTTCTTTGATAAACTCCATGATCAATGATTTTGCTTTAGCCTTGTCCACGATAACCCTCCCATAATGGTAGTGTAACATCGACCAGACATTCCAGTTGGAAACTGATTTAGATAAGTTGACCATGCCTCAAGATGTGGAAGTTATACCCCGGTAATAATGGCCCTTGGTAAAACCGGCAGGACTGTACTTGAGCATTAAGTCCTTTAAGCGGGCTGTTTCTTCCTCTTTTTGTGAGGCGGGCAGCTCGAGCACGGTATGGTATGACTTCACCACATCCCGTACGTAATCGGGCCCCTCTCGGCCGGCCTCAATCCTCAGCACAGACACACCTGTACCCTTGAGGGCAGCAAGGTCCTCAATAACGCAGAGGTCACGTGAGTTGAAAATATGCATCCGGCAGTGCCGGTCCGTCTCCACGGGGAATATGACTCCCTTGCGATCCTTCAAGCCGCAGGTAAGGCTGTGGCAGGCTCCAGCACAAGCCTTTTCACCATCCCCAAGGATGTTGCCGGGGGCACAGTACTCGGACACCATCAGAGGTAGGGCGCCGTGCACAATCGCCTCAGCCGGAACCGGCAATAGCGGTACCAGGCGCCTGACCTGTGCCAGAGTGAGTTCCGGGGAAAGGGTCAGCCTGTTCACGCCAGCCTCTTTCAAAAACAAGGCTGCGGCATGGTTGAATATGTGGAGGGGAAAATCAGCAAAAACCGGCACACCGGTAATTTCTCTGGCTTTACGGATCAACCCCAGGTTTCCGGTTAGCAGGCCGTCCAGCCAACTGTCCAAAACTCCTTCCAGCAGCTTGCAAAAGTCCTCAAGTTCTTGTTCCCGCATGATGCGGGGAGAGGAAAGGATAAACCGAACACCCGACTGACGGCAGGTTTCACTAGCTGCACGAATATCGTCCAAACTTAGCAATGGCTTGGAACGGAACTGTTCTCCTCCAAAGTGCACTTCCCCGGCCCCGGCCTTTACTGCGGCGCGCAGGGAAGGCAGGTCACCAACAGATACGGAAAGTACAGTCCGGGCTCCAGACACACCGCCGGCTGCCAAATCCCTCGCCAGAGATTGCGACAGGCGACGGCTGAAGACTTCTTCCGGCACTGCCTTATCCCTGGAGCCTGCGGCCCGCCGTGTCTCCAACTGAGCCAGGGCTTCCCGCCGGGCCTCATTAAGCTCACTTACCGGCACCATTACTTCTCCATCCAACCGGCAGTCCAGAGAACCCAACCCAAAAGGTGTGTTTCCCAGCCGGTCCAGTTGCTTTTCCAGATAGGCAAAGGTCAGCGGACGGTTTAGCGCTTGAGTTGCCGAAGAAGCTGTAGCAGCCTCCCCGATAAACCCTGCGGGATCCTGAACCCGTACCCGCAGTTGCTCCCCGGCCTTGGCTGTAACTGTAAACGCCAGTGGGATTTTCTTAACTTCTTTGGGTGAAGTAAAGCTGGCGCGAGCCTGCTCGATCAGATCGGCGTCATGGGTTTTAAAAACCCGGTCGCCAGGGAATACCCGGCCATTAATGTCCAGTTCCACTACCGCTTTGCCGGGCGCGCGCTCAACAGGCCTGCCGCCAAGCATGATACGGCTGACTTTCCCAACCGCCCTTCCACCATCGCTGACCCAGACTTCGATACCATCGCCAACCCGCAGCGAGCTTTCTAAAACCACCTCCGCCAGACGGCTGTTGCGGTTAAAGCCTTTGACCCTACCTAAGCGAACACCACGGTTGTTAGGACGCTTCCAGCTCATCAACTCTCGTCCTGGACGCCCGTAGAAATAACCGGTGGTAAATTCCCGGTTGAAAACCTGGGCCAATTGCCTGGCATCCTCCGGGCTGATGAAAAAATCGCCGCCGGACACTGCCCGGTCGAGCAGTTCCCGGTAAATCCGTACCACTGTTGCGACATATTCCGGTCTTTTCATCCGGCCTTCTATTTTTATAGCAGTAATGCCGGCCTTAACCAGGTCCGGCAAGTGCCCGCTCATGTTGAGGTCACGGGGACTTAACAAGTATTGTCCGATTTGAGCCGGGTCAGCCAGGGGACGTCCCGCCGTGTCGACCATGGCATATTTCAGACGGCAGGGCTGGGCGCAGCGGCCCCTATTCCCACTGCGGCCGCCAATCAAGCTGGACATGAGGCACTGGCCTGAATAACACACACAGAGGGCCCCGTGCACAAAAACCTCGACCTCCAAACCACTTAGCCGGGCAATTTCACTTATTTCATTAAGGGGAAGCTCCCTGGCCAGCACCACCCGGTTCATCCCATGCTCCTTTAAGAGATGGGCCGCAGGCAGGTTGTGGATGGTCATTTGAGTGCTGGCGTGAACAGGAAGTTCCGGAATTACCTGCCGGGCCAGACCGGCCAGGCCCAGGTCCTGCACAATGGCTGCATCAACCCCGCAGGTCTGAAGGAAATGAAGGAACTTGACCGCCTGAGGAAGTTCCTGCTCATCCAGGAGGATGTTCACGGTAACGTAAATCTTGACCCCACGGACGTGAGCAAAGTAAACAGCCCGCTCGATTTCCTCATGGTCAAAATTTCCGGCGGACTGCCTGGCGCTAAACAGCGTGCCACCCAGATATACGGCATCAGCGCCATTTTCCACGGCAGCTACCAGGGACTCCCAGGTACCGGCCGGGGCAAGTAGCTCCGGCTTACGTAGCATCTATAGCTGCTCCTTCCGTTCGTATCTCAACAACCCGGCACAGGGCACGATCTCAATACCACGCCCAGCGAGTTGGTCTAGCAATAGGTTTAGACCAAGTGAGTCACTGGCCATGTGTCCGGCAATTATAACATTAATATGGTTTTTCTCCGCTTCCTTGCGGTGTTTCTCACCGATGTGCATCACGATCAGGGTACCGACACCAGCTATGGCGAGTTTAGCGTAAGCATCCTCAGAGCCGCTGGTACCCCCGGTCATATCCACCATAATTTTACCGGCCCGGCTTTTCTTGCTGCCCAGGACGATGGTAGGTCCGGCATTGTACTGAACGGCCTCGGCATACTCCGGTATTTCCTTGAGTATTTTGACCACATCGTCGAGTGTCTCAGGCTGCCTTTGCTCCATCATATTCTGGATATAAGTGTTGACATGGTTGTCCGCAGGTGTGTGGATGCACATGAGAGGGATATCCAGGAGTCTGGCGGCATCCACCGAGCGGTTGTGGTTTAGCGGCATCAAGCCGCGCTTCACCTCGTTAATCCGCGAGGTCATGATCCCTTCGGCGACATTAATAGGCACACCGAACTTGGCCAGCACATCCTCCTGCAGGGACATCACCTGGTACAGCGCCGACATGGCCTTGCCTTCCGGGTGATGGGCGATGATTAGGTCAATTTTGGTGCCCCTGCTGTTAAGCCTGTCAGCCAGGAGCACTTCCGCCGTTTCCATATCAATCCCGGACAGTACCCTGGTCACTTCCCGCTCCGGGTCCCCGTAAAGGACCCTGGTATCACCGTAAGGATTGAACAATTTATCTTGGTCAAATTCCTTTTTTTCATTTTCCTTCAGCTCATCATAGAGCTTCCGTTCTTTCTCCAGTACCCTCATTACCGTTTTCCTGGAACGAGGATCCTGCTCTATACCCTTCTCAATTGCCAATTGGTAAATCTCACTAATCTTCAAAATTTATTTACCTCCTTGCTAAATTTGTTCCATAGTAATTTAGTTTATTTCCTTGATATAAATGGGTTTCCCTCAAGGTAAAATCTCAGAGGCATCTCCGCCCCTTCTTTAATCCCTATACGAGTTGTGACCACAAATTTACCCGGCACGGGTTCCCCTATGCATATATATAATTGACTGTTGGTGAGATCGGCCCCGTTGTGCTCACGGGTAATCCCCATCGCCTGCACAAGTTTGGCCGGCCCGCTACATAAATCTCCCAGCCGCTCCCGCCCTCGTCTGGCTCGCATCAATTGGCTCCCCTGCAGAGGCTCCAGTGCCCGAATTAAAACCGCCTCGCCCACCCCGGCCGGAGCGGTTACAGCATTAAAGCAGTAGTACATCCCATAAATGAAATAAACGTAAGCATGACCAGGCGTGCCAAACATCACCCGGTTGCGGGGGGTCATGCCACGAGAGGCGTGGCAGGCTGGGTCACCCTGAATGTAAGCTTCTGTTTCAACGATTTTTCCAGCTGCTACTCCATCCGGAGTCTCATGGACCAGGATCTTTCCGAGGAGATTCCTGGCCACGTTAACCGTATCCCCGGCATAAAAAGAACGGGGCAGGATGCCACCCCTTAGGCCCGACATAATTTAACACCTGCAGATCATCTTCTCTGTAAATATTTAAGCAGCTTTCCGGTCGGCATGGTATTTACTACGTCCTCGTCCTCTAACCAGGCCCGGCGCGCAACGGCCACACCATAGGACATTTCGTCCATCCTCTTTAAGTCGTGAGCATCAGTATTGATGGCCATTTTAATACCCTTTTCCTTGGCGCGGCGCGCATTGACATCGCTCAGGTCAAGCCTGTTGGGCGATGCGTTAATCTCTAATATAGTACCATAACTGGCAGCAGCCTCCAACACTCTTTCCAAATCCAGGGCATATTCCTCACGCTGGATCAGCAGGCGCCCGGTTGGGTGACCGATGATATCCACGTGGTTGCTCTCCATTGCGGAGATCAGCCGAGCTGTCATTGTTTCCCGGTCCTGTTTAAAGGCGCTGTGTACTGAGGCAACCACCACATCAACATCTTTCAAGAGCTCATCAGGGCAGTCCAACTCTCCCTTGGGCAGAATGTCGACCTCGATCCCGGTTAATATACGGAAATCGTCCTCTTCCTCATTAAGAAGCCTGATAACTTCATGCTGTTCTTTAAGCTTTTCCAGGGAAAGTCCCCTGGCTATGTGCAAGGAACGGGAGTGATCGGTCACCGCCATATACTGGTAGCCCTTGGCCTTAGCCCTGTCGACCAGGTGCTCGATATTCGCCATACCATCGCTCCAGGTGCTGTGAACATGCAGGTCTCCCTTAATTGCATCCAGTTTCACCAGGTTAGGCAAGCGGTTCTCCAGGGCTGCCTCAATCTCACCGCGGTCCTCTCTGAGTTCAGGAGGTATGTAGGGAAGCTCCAGCATGGTATAGATATCACGCTCTGCCATTTCTCCCTGGGGCAGTCCGGCTGCCAATGGCTTTCCAACCTTTTCAAAGATACCCTGCAGCTTTTCGAAATGAGCATGGCTACCTGTATTCCTGAACCAGGCCAGGGCAAAGACCTCTTCCGGCACAATTTCCAGCTCGACCGCAATACCCCACTTGCTTTGAAACTTAGCCCCATCGTATCCTTTTTCCAGAAGCTCACTGATCCGGTAGTGACCGGCCAGAGCATCGATCACAGCCTGAGGATTATCTGACGCTACTACCAGGTCAATATCTCCCACCGTTTCCTTCCAACGTCGCAGGCTGCCACCCGCCTCCACTCTGGCAACACCGGGCAGCATTTCCAGGAAGCCGGCCAGTTCCGCAGCCAGGTTTCTGGCAAGGTCTAAGAGTGCGCGGCCAGCCAAGCTTTGGCGCAGTCTAATATTTCTCAGGATCTCGTCTTCGGTCCTGGCGCTCAGTCCGGGCAGACCCCTCAGTCGCTTCTCCCGCGCAGCGGCAGCCAACCCTTCCAGGTTGGTTATACCCAACTTCTCTTTGAGCATACCTGCCTTTTTGGGACCAAGGCCCGGCAAGGTAATCAGTTCGAGCAGGCCGTGAGGAAATTCCTCCAGTAGCTCCTGGTATTTTTTGAGGTTGCCCGTTGTCATTATTTCACTAATTTTGGCGGCAATATTCTTGCCAATGCCGGGAATTTTGTCCAACCTGCCGCCCTTCCAGGCTTCTTTAACCGGCTCTTCCAAACCGGCCAGTATTTTGGAGGCGTTGCGGTAGGCCCGGATTTTAAAATATTCTTCCCCTTTTAGTTCCAGCAGGTCGGCCAGCTCGTGAAATATTCGGGCGACTTCAACGTTTTCCATATAAAAACTGCCTCATTTCTCGCTTGTAATAATTATCCCCGAAAAAACAAGTAGTATTTAAAAAAACTCATGTGGGAGGCCCATGAGTTTTGCGGTCTCTTTATATATAGCCGTCAAACCAAAAACTCATGAAAGCATTCATGAGTTTTTCTTGTTATTATCCTTCTCAGGCTCAATAATTTTCAATATATTATCATATTCTTCCTGGAGTCTCTTCAATTCCTCGGCAATATTCAGGGCAGCCAGAACAGCCGTCTGGGTCCTGCTCAACCGTGAATTGCGCCCTGACAATGCCTTCATTTTGCGGTTGACGAAATGCGCCAGCATGATCAACTCTTCCGGTGAACTGTCCCCTTTAAGGGTGTAATACTCACCGAAAATCTCGACTTCTACCCGAGATTCCTGCTCAGCCATAGTAAATCCTCCAGGTTCAGGTTAGAATTTATGTTTTATTTCGCCATATTTCCTTTTTTTCCTGCACCTAATCATAATATTCCTCTAGATTCCTTTTGCAGAACTTGAGAGGCCGTGCAAAGAATTTTACTGTAAGCAAAAACGAAGAGAGGTGTTTTTCATGTCTGATTATATCTTGCCCTTCCTGATCGCCATCCTGATGCTGAAAAGGACAGCACCATTATTTTCCCATTTCCGGTGGAGATCCTGGATTTCACAAGTCCAGGATCTCCACCACCATATTTATGCGCGGAGTTCGGCCCCAAACTGCTGTGCTAGAGCTTGCGCTATTGCTGAGGTTATTTCCGCAACCTCGGTATCGGTAAGGGTACGGTCCTCAGCATAGAACCTCAGGGAGAAGGCCATGCTCTGATACCCCTGGGATACCTGCCCACCGCGGTATACGTCAAAAAGAGAGACCGAGCGCAGCAGGTCACCACCGGCGCTGCGAATCGCATCCACAACTTGCACGGCCGGCGTCCCCTGCTTGATTAAAACCGCTATATCCCGCTCAACCGCCGGGAACCTGGGCAGGGTGGCGTACACTGGTGGCCGGCCGGACACGGCAAGCAGGCGATCCAGATCCAGTTCAAAGGCTACAACCCGGTCCGGCAGCTCAAATTGCTCCAAGACATCAGGGTGCAGCTCACCCAGTACCCCCAACCTGGCCCCAGCAACTTCCAGCCAAGCGGATCTGCCCGGGTGGAAACTGGGGTTTTCAAGCTCCGGCTTGAAGGATACCGGCTCAGTGCGCAGATAGTCAAAGAGGTTTTCCAGGACGCCTTTCAAGTAGTAAAAATCAAGTTCCCACGCCGGCGCATTCCACCCGGCCGGTGTCCTGCCCATGGCGGCGGCCGCTAAAACCTGTCGTTCCTCCGGCAGGGAGCCCTCTCCTTGCGGGTAAAAGACACGCCCGAGCTCAAATACGGCCCCATTTTGCACACGGCGGCTAAAGTTCCTGGCCAGCGCATCCAGCAAACCGGGGAGCATCATAGTTCTCATTACGGAATGCTCCTCGCTGAGAGGGTTCTGTAATTTGACCGTTTCCCGTAAGGGACTTTCGCCAGGCAGATTCATCTGATCCAAAACCCTCGGGTGGGTGAAGCTATAGGTCATGAGCTCATACAACCCGTCTCCGGCCAGGCGATTGCGGATCCCTGCGATCAGAGACTGTTCCCTGGTCTGCTTACCCTGGGTGGACTGGCCGAAGGGGAGGGTGCCCGGCACCTGGTCGAACCCGTGCATGCGGGCAATCTCCTCAATCAGATCAACTTCCAGGCTCACATCTACACGGTGGGTGGGCACCGTGACCAGCAGGTCAGCGCCTGAATCCCTAACTTTGAACTGCAGAGCGGTCAGGATTTCGGCGGCCTCTTCCTTTGGCACTTCAACGCCAAGGATATAGGCGGCTCTGGCCGGCCTGAAGGATACGATTTTCGCCTGCGGGGGTTCAGGGAACACGTCGATGACGCCAGAAACAGCATCGCCTGCCTCCATCTCAGCAATCAGCTGTGCCGCCCGGTTGGTAGCCCTGGCTGCACCGCCTATATCAATGCCCTTCTCGAAGCGCTGTGAAGCTTCCGAGCGAAGTCCCAGCACCTTTGAGGTTTTACGTATGCTAATGGGGTTAAAGAAGGCAGCCTCCAGCAATACGGAGGTAGTTTTAGCAGTCACCTCTGTGGTCAGCCCACCCATCACCCCGGCGATACCCACCGGCCCGTCAGAGTCCGTGATCGCCAGCATGTCAGGTGTAAGACTGCGCTCGCAACCGTCCAGTGACAACATCTTCTCCTCATCCCTGGCCCGGCGCACGATAATGCGCCCGTCCGCCAGCAGGTTGTAATCGTAGGCGTGCATAGGCTGGCCCAGTTCCAGCATAACGTAATTGGTTACATCCACGATGTTGCTGATTGGCCGGATGCCGGCGTTGCGCAGCCTCTGTTGCATCCACAGGGGGGATGGCCCCATCCGGACATTTTTAATCAGCCGGGCACAGAACCGCCCGCAGAGATCAGTGGCGTCAATATCCACCCGTGCCTGCCCCTCAATACTTTCCGCCAGTTCCTTAAAAGATGGTTGCGGTATACGCAAGGGTCGTCCCAGCAGGGCAGCTACCTCCCTTGCCACACCGATCATTGACAAGCAGTCACCGCGGTTGGGGGTTAGATCAAGTTCCAGGATATGGTCATCCAGCCCCAGTATTTCTTTCGCTTCTTTGCCAAGCGGCGTGCCTGGAGGCAGAATCATGATGCCGTTAGCTTGTTCGGCGACCATAGTTTTCGGGTCGATCCCCAGTTCCTGCCCTGAACACATCATGCCCCTGGACTCAACACCCCTGAGTTTAGCCTTTTTAATAACCAAACCGCTGGCCAGCCTGGCCCCTTCCACCGCTACCGGGATGACGTCTCCTTCCCGCACGTTGGTGGCGGCGGTAACTATCTGCCTCTGCACCCCTCCGGTGTTGACACTGGTCACAACCAGCTTGTCGGCATTGGGATGGGGGCTGATTGATTCAATGCGTCCTGTCAGCACATTGCTGACACCGCTGCCAAGTTCTGTGACGCCTTCCACGGTGACCCCGGCTAGGGTCAAGCGGTCCGCCAGTTCCTGCGGAGCAATGTCAATTTCTACAAATTCCTGGAGCCATTTATAGGATACACGCACAGTGCTGTTAACCTCCCCATGTTAACCGGCTTTTTTTCGCCGGATTAAGTCTTGTTTGAAGTCAATGTCTTCGTATACTATTTTAAAACTGCTGCAAGAATCTCAAATCATTGTCAAACAGCAGGCGCATATCGTCAATACCGTACTTCAGCATAGTAATGCGCTCAACCCCCATGCCAAAAGCAAACCCGGTAACCTCCTCCGAATTATAACCGGACACTTCCAGCACACGTGGATGTACCATACCCGACCCCAGAATTTCCAGCCAACCGGTGTGGGAGCAGACCCGGCAGCCATCGCCACCGCAAATCACACAGGAGATGTCTACTTCGGCGCTCGGTTCGGTAAATGGGAAAAAACTGGGCCTAAAGCGGGTCTTTGTTTTCATGCCAAACATAAGTCTGGCAAAAAGGTCCAGGGTCCCCTTCAGATCGCTAAAGGTAATCCGCCGGTCAACAGCCAACCCCTCTACCTGATTGAACATGGGGGAATGGGTGGCGTCATCATCACGACGGTAGACCTTCCCGGGAACTATGATTTTCACCGGCAACTCTGGCGCGGTCTTTTCCATCGTCCTCACCTGGACTGGCGAGGTGTGGGTCCTTAAGAGGGTTTCTGGGCTGATAAAAAAGGTATCCTGCATATCCCGGGCAGGGTGGTCCTTGGGCAGGTTGAGGGCTTCAAAGTTGTAGTAGTCTGTCTCTATCTCCGGCCCTTCGGCAATGCTAAAGCCCAGGCCTAAAAATATGTCCTGGATTTCTTCCCGTACAATGGTTAAGGGGTGCTTACGGCCCCGGGGCACCGGTGTACCGGGGAGGGTGATATCAATCCCTTCTTCGCGCAGCTTTTGCTCCTTGAGCAGTTCCTTGAGTCCGGCAGTCCTTGCAGTCAGCTCTCCTTCGATGGTATTTCTGACCTCATTGGCCACCTGACCGATACGGGGCCTTTCCTCGGAACTTAAACCTCCCATGCCACGCAGGATCTGGGTGAGCTCACCCTTCTTGCCCAGTATCCTGACTCTGATTTCATTCAGTTCATCCATGGTGTGTGCTTCCGCCAGAGCCTTGCGGACATCTTCATTAAGCCTTTTCAACTTTTCTTCCAAAAGACAAAACCTCCTGGCTACTTCGATATATGTATTACGGGTCATAAAACAATAAAAAAACCGCCCCCTCTACAGGGACGGATTATTTCTTTCCGCGGTACCACCCTCTAGTTTATACCCGCTGAGCATAAACTCTCACTTACGTACGGGGCTTGCTAAAAGCCCGATACTGCCTTCTGATAACGGTAGAAGATCCGGCGACACCTACTGGTAAAACGTTCAGCTGCAGTTCCGGGGTGAACTTCAATGGACCCAATCCTGGGAGGGCTTCCAGTCTATTGACCCTCCTTCCCTGAAGAACGCCAGCCACCTACTTTTCCCCTTCATCACAATTCATCTATTTTTTAAACTAGTGAACGGCAAGCCTCCTGTAAATTATGTAAGCCCTCACGGAACCGGTTGCCTCAAACAGCCTCCAAAAAAATTCGGCGGTTAAAAGCATTTAACCACAACCTTTCCTCAGTTTTTTGGGGACCTTTTGGGTTTGATTATATCATAAGCCAAAATTGATGACAAGGAAGTTTCAGAAAAATCGAACCCCATCCGGCCTTTAAAAAATTGCGGAAAAGTCTCTATTTTACTACGTTTGTCGCTGTCTTACAGCTTCGTATAGGAGGATCGCGGCGGAGATTGCCACATTCAGGGATTCGGCCCGTCCCGGCATCGGGATGCGTACCAAATCGGATACCCGGCCCAATAAAGCCTCACCAGCCCCAGCTGCTTCTCCCCCAACAGCCAATGCACAGGGTACCCTCAGGTCACATTCATATACAGCCCTTGCCGCTCTGGGTTCGCCAGCTACGGTTTTAATCCCCCGCTCTTCGAGATGGGTCATAACCACTTCTGCTGCGCAACCCTGGATCACCGGCAGGTGAAAAAGCGACCCCATGGTTGACCGTAATGTCTTGGGATTGTACATATCTGCTGTACCCTTCAATAGAATGACACCGCCAGCTCCCGCAGCATCTGCAGTCCTGATGATGCCTCCGAGATTGCCCGGATCACGGACCCCGTCCACCAGCACCAGCAGGGCAGGCTCACCGGCCGCCGTCAGTTCCTCCAGAGTATTGTTCCTCTGCCGCACTAGCGCCAGGATTCCCTGCGGCGTTTCGGTGCCCGACAACTCATTAAACAGTGGGTCCTTCACCTCCAGCAGGGTGATGCCCCGGTTGGCGGCGCTGGTGAGAAGCCTCCCGCCCCGCCCGTCCTCCGTAATTCTTGGGGAGTAAACCAGCATTTCTACAGACCAGGTGGAATTAAGCGCTTCCTCTACAAAGCGAACACCTTCAACCAGAAACTTTCCCTCCTGATCCCGAAAGCGTCGCCCTGCCAGCCGTCGCAGGTATTTTACATGGGAATTATTTTTACCCGGCACTGCCCCAACCTACCTCTCCTTCATCTACCCTAAAAACAAGACGCCAGCCATACCGAGCAATTCCCTCACCCTTCTGCCGGCGCCGTTACCGGTATATGCAGCTAAATGCATACGGGTAAAGAATAAGCATGGTAATTATATACCATGCCGGACTTGCTGGTAAGGTTGTCTTGTTTATGATACCAGTTACTGCTATAGCTTAGCCTTGGCCATAGCTACCAATTGGCCGAACGCCTGGGCGTCATTAATGGCCATATCTGACAGCATCTTGCGATTGATATCAATACCAGCCAGTTTCAGGCCATTCATGAGGCGGCTGTAGGAAATACCGTTCATCCTAGCCGCTGCATTTATCCTAGCGATCCACAGTTTGCGGAAGTCGCGTTTTCTCACTCTACGGTCGCGGTAAGCGTAAACCAGCGACTTCATCACCTGCTGGTTGGCTACGCGGAAAAGCTTGCTCTTGGCGCCCCGGTAGCCCTTGGCCAACTTAAGTATTTTTTTATGCCTATTGTGTGAAACCACACTGCTTTTAGCCCGTGGCATATTACATTCCTCCTGTTTAAAAACGTTATAGATTTAAGGCAGCAATCTCTTCAGTCTGTTCATATCTGACGCGCTGACAATCGTGGATTTACGCAGGCCGCGTTTCCTCTTGGAGCTCTTTTTACCAAGAATGTGGCTGTGATAAGAATGGGAACCTTTTAGCATCCCGGTGGCTGTCTTTTTAAAGCGCTTAGCAGCACCACGGTGGGTCTTAATTTTAGGCATTGCTGCAACTCCCTTCTAGTTTTCTTGCTTCGGTGCCAGGATCATAATCATGTTTTTTCCTTCTAATTTGGGCAGTCTTTCAATGCTACAGAGCTCTGTTAAGTCTTCTGCCAGTCTTTTCAGTAACTGCTGCCCAATTTGGGTATGAACGATCTCACGCCCGCGGAAAATAACAGTCGCCTTTACTTTATCGCCATCCTTTAAAAACCGGACCGCGTTTTTGGCCTTGACCTCAAAATCGTGATCTTCGATATTGGGACGCATCTTGATTTCCTTGACGCTGATTGTTTTTTGTTTCTTCCTTGCCTCTTTGTCACGCTTGCTCTGCTCATACTTGTATTTACCGAAATCCATAATCCGGCAAACCGGGGGTTTGGCTACAGGGGCAATTTCAACAAGGTCCTGTTGCTTCTCCTCCGCTAGACGCAAGGCATCCCTGCTGGACATAATGCCGAGTTGGTTTCCTTCGCTGTCGACAACTCTGACTTCTCTAGCTCTGATCTCCTCGTTAATACGGAAATCTTTTGTAATAGCTGGTTCACCTCCATTAAATTTTAAGCAAACAAAAAAGCGGGCAAAACCCACCCGCTTAATAGTTTAAACTATTCAAGAACCTTATGGACTGCTCTTACAGCGTCGTAAGGTGAGAAGCGGATGGCTTCTACTTGTAAATTTTGCAATTAGACTGCGTTATTATAACATATCCATGCTGGGCGCGTCAAGAAGTTATCTCTAATATTGCGTCTCAATCAGAAACTATCAATAAAAATACTCTATTTGCAACATTAATTCGCAAGCATCCAGGAAACTATGGTACTACCCGAAAGTATCAGGCGTTAGCTTTCTCTTCGATTTCACGCAGCAGGGTTTCTTCGAACTCATCCAACGGGAGGGCTCCAAGGTCACCCTGGGTGCGGTGACGGACGGCCACGGCCCCTTGTTCGGCTTCCTTGTCACCCACCACCAGCATATAGGGAATTTTCTGCCCCTGTGCTTCCCGAATTTTATAGTTAATTTTCTCGTTGCGGGCGTCCATCTCCACCCGGATGCCGTTTTGCTCCAGGCTGTCCATAACTTTACGGGCGTATGGCAGGTGGCGGTCGGTGATGGGCAGGACGCGGGCCTGGATGGGGGCCAACCAGACCGGGAAGGCGCCGGCAAAGTGCTCGGTGAGGATACCGATAAATCTTTCAATGCTGCCGAAGAGCACGCGGTGGATCATCACCGGCCTGTGCTTCTGGCCGTCCTCGCCAACATAGTTCAGGTCGAACTTCTCCGGCATCTGAAAGTCGAGCTGGATCGTCCCGCACTGCCAGGTGCGTCCCAGGGAATCCCTGAGGTGGAAGTCAATTTTCGGCCCGTAGAAGGCCCCGTCCCCCTCATTGACTTTGTAATCCATGCCCCTGCTTTCCAGCGCCTCTCGCAGCGCACCGGTGGCCATTTCCCAGATTTCATCCGAACCCATCGCATCTTTGGGTTTGGTGGAAAGCTCCACGTTGTAGGGAAAACCGAAGACCTTGTAAAAGTCGTCCAACATGTCGATTACACCCACGATCTCCTCCTTGACCTGGGAGGGGAGCATGAAAATATGGGCGTCGTCCTGGGTGAAACAGCGCACTCTCATCAGCCCGTGCAGGACACCGGACAGCTCGTGACGGTGCACCAACCCCAGTTCGGCGAGGCGGATCGGCAGTTCCCGGTAGCTGTGCAGCTTGTTTTTGTAAATGAGGATGCTGCCGGGACAGTTCATTGGTTTGACGGCATAGTCACCCTCGTCAATCTTGGTGAAATACATGTTATCGCGGTAATGGTCCCAGTGCCCGGACTGCTCCCATAGGGATCTGTTTAAAATAATTGGTGTGCGAATCTCCTGGTAACCCCTTTTTTTGTGCTCTTGGCGCCAAAATTCCTCCAGTTCGTTACGCAGTACCATACCCTTGGGGTGGAAAAAAGGAAAGCCCGGGCCCTCTTCATGGATACTGAAAAGGTCCAGTTCCGCGCCGATTTTTCTATGATCCCGCCGCTTGGCCTCCTCGAGCCGGAAGAGGTGTTCTTCAAGCATGGCTTTCTTGGGGTAAGAGGTACCGTAAATCCGTTGAAGCATCTTATTTTTCTCGCTGCCCCGCCAGTACGCGCCTGCTACGCTCATCAATTTGAAAGATTTCAAGCGCCCGGTTGAGGGTACGTGCGGCCCCAGGCAGAGGTCGGTAAAGCCACCCTGGCGGTAGCAGGACAGGCTGACATCCTGAGGTAGGTCCTCAATCAGTTCCACCTTGTAGTTCTGGCCTGACTCACCGAACATGGCCAGCGCGTCAGCTCTTTCCAGTTCGGAGCGTTTAAAGGGCAGATCGGCCTTAACAATGGCCTCCATTTCCTTTTCGATTTTGGCCAGGTCCTCCGTGCTAAAGGGTTCCTTGGTGTCAAAATCGTAATAAAAGCCGTCGTCAATGGCCGGCCCAATAGCAAACTTGGCGCCGGGGAACAGCTTTTGTACCGCCTCGGCCATGACGTGAGCCGTGCTATGACGGAAAACATGTTTTCCCTCATCGTCTTCAAAGGTCAAAAATGCGACTTGAACGTCATTATTCAATGGCGTGGTCAGGTCAGCCAACCGGCCATCCACCTTGGCAACCAAGGCTTCCTTACCCAGGCGCTGGCTGATACTCCTGGCGATATCCAAAAGCGTTGTGCCTACCTGGTACTCCCTAACCGCACCGTCCGGCAGGGTTATTTTAATGTTACTTCCTTCACCCAAAACCAACACATCCTTTCATGAAAAAGACCTATTTAAGCACGAACAA
>JAQVOH010000093.1 GCA_028702695.1 Desulfotomaculaceae bacterium | reverse complement strand
GCTTATTACGATTAAATGGTGTGAAATCCATTGCTTCCGGTTTGCGTAATCTCAGTTGGAATGCTGAACGTGCATTGGAGTTAATTGGTGTTTAATTGCTTGGTGTGACTTTGACGTGGTCCTGCCATTTAATATGATTTGTATGGTAAACAGCTCTCATTCCGTCAAGTTCGGAAAAACTTACTTTCAATTCAACTGTCGCTTTTTTCAATCCTTTACACACCTCAATATACAATAAAGTAATTATATAGTCATTTCATTATCATTATATATCACTATTATTTTAAGGTCAATTTATAAAAGTTCGAATCCCATCTCCAGATTCCACACGGTATTCATCTAAATGTTTCATATATTATCCTCCCTTGTATTATATGACCAACGGTATCATTTCTTCCCATTTATCACTAGAAAATGCTCATCAAGGCTTAATATTAATTCAATAACATTAATCCTCTAAACTAGCTTCTGCAGCAACTGCCAAAGACTTTGCAAAGCCATTTCGGCTGCGCAGAGATCCGCCTGGTTTTTGTTATCCCAAAGCCAGGTTTCCTCTGCATACACTTCATCCTCCAAATCAATACCTACTGTTATCATGCGTCTGGTACCGGCTTGGAGCTCCTGTAAACTGGGCCCCAGGACAGACATACCAACGCTGCTGCCGGTTAGTTTGCGAATAGAAGAAGCCAGGCCCTTGGCTGCTTCTGACTCCGGAACCCCCGCAGGGCGGGTTAATTTAGCAGGGAGGGCCTGTGAAACCGGCACCTGCTCTCTCAAAACCATGCCTCCGGCAAATACCCGGGCTGACAACGGGTCGTTTAATAACATATTGGCCAACCGCCCGCCGCTTAATTCCTCCGCCACCGCTAAACTATGGCCCTTTCGTTCTAATAGCCGGCCGATTACGCCAGGCAGGGTATCTCTATCCGCGCCAAAAATAAACTGATTGATGCGCTTTCGCAAAGTTTTCTCCATGTTTTCAATAGCACGCCGGGCAACCAGTTCATCCTCTGCTTTGGCAGTAATGCTCAAGTCCAAAAAACTTCCTTTAACACAGGTAGACACTGTCGGGCTTGAACTTTTAAATAAGTCCCCTATTACTCCCATCAGATAAGATTCCCCGGTGCCGCATATCTTCAGCACGCGCGTCTGGATAATACCAAATTCTTCTGCGTAGCGGGACTGAAGAGAAGGGATCGCCTGCTCGGCCAACATGAGCTCAAATTCTTCCGGTGGTCCCGGTAACAGTATGAAAGTCTTGCCTCGCTGCTCTAGCAGAATGCCGGGAGCAATACCTATCGTGTTGTCCAGAACTTCACCACCGGCAGGCACTAGCGCCTGTACCAGGGCGGCCTCAGGCATGTCGGCGCCTTGCCAACCTCGTTCTACCACCTTCAGAGCCGTTTCATTGTGGACCAGGGGCAGCTTTAGGGCTTCACTCAGGGCTTCGCGGCTGACATCATCAACGGTCGGCCCCAAGCCACCGCCTATAAAAATCAAGTCTGCCCTTGCGGCAGCCTGGAGGATGGCGTCAGCACAACGCTGCCGGTTATCACCCACTGTTACCATATGGTATAGATCTATACCCATAGACGCCAAGGTTTGTTGCAGAGATTGGGCGTTGGTATTTAAGATCTGCCCCAGCAACAGCTCCGTTCCGCTAAAAATGGCTTCGGCAATCATCTTTTTTCATCCCCCCCGTATTTTGTTATTATTGTTTAATCCTTAGTCACTATAAGAACCCCTCGCCGCAGCACCATCACCATTCCTTTTACCGCTATTGCACAAAAAAGGGTATTTGAATCTATTTTAGCTTATACCAGGGCAGATTTCACCTGTATTTTTATTGTTGTAATTGATGCAAAAGTTCTATGTTTCATTTTCTATTTCTATAAAAGAAGGCGGTTATCGCCAACTACTTTGTAGTAGTTTTGCAACACCGCCTTTTTTATCCGTCGAAACCCGTCAGTCAAGCATGCGGCTGCCTTTGACTAATTTCGGCGGAGCCGGTTTTATTGCTGTGTGTTATTTTACGTCAGGAAAGACTGACTATGAGCTGTATCAGGTTTATAACCTATTAATTTCTTCTTGGGAATACATTTTAATATTTCTTTCTTTAAAAAGTTCCATGACTCTTTCACTGTCAGACAACCGTAAAATGAATAGGGCATCACCATTCACGCTATAGTTAAAAGAATACATGTATTCAATTGAAACATCTGTCTCCTCAATAACCGCTAAAACGTTATCTAAGGCACCTGGTTTGTTAGGTACACATATGCATATTACATTATTTTTCTTAACCATAAAACCTGCATTTTTCATACAATTGACTGCCTTATCAATACTAACTTCCCTTATTACCAACCGAACAATGCCAAAGTTAGTAGTATCTGCTATAGAAAGAGCCACAATATCAATATCATTTTCTGCCAACAATTTTGTCATTTCTCTTAATGTTCCTCTGACGTTCTCTAAATACACGGAAATTTGTGTAATATACATAAGAATGCCTCCTTCTAAATATTTCTATTGTCAATGACTCTCTTCGCTTTACCTTCAGATCTTGGAATGGATTTTGGCGGTACAAGTTGTACTTTCACACTAATTCCAACAACTGATTTGATTTTCTCCTTAATACCGTCTCGTAATTTTTCTATTTCTGCTACAGTATCAGAGAACATTTCATTTGTAAGTTCCACTTGCACTCCTAATTTATCCGTAGAATTCACCCGGTCTACAATCAGCATATAATGCGGGGAAACGCCATCCATGCCGACTAATACCGATTCAATTTGACTTGGAAATACATTAACCCCACGTATAATAATCATGTCATCAGTACGTCCTGTAATTCTCTCCATCCGGACATGGGTACGTCCACATTTGCATGGTGAGGCATCTAGACTACAGATATCGTGTGTTCGATATCGAAGCATTGGCATTCCCGTTTTCATAATTGTAGTAAATACAAGTTCTCCTGATTCTCCGTATGGAAGTGGTTCTTCTGTTACTGGATCTATTATCTCTACAATAACATTATCTTCACTGACATGCATTCCATGCTTTTCTAAACATTCAAATGCAACACCAGGCCCGCCAATCTCTACTAAACCATAAATATCACATGCATCAATTCCTAAAAGTTCCTCTAAATTGGCTCTCATCTCTTCCGACCACGGCTCAGCTCCAAAACAGCCTGATTTCAATCTCATTTCCTCAGGCTTGATTCCCATCTCTCGAATCGTCTCGCCAAGGAATGTTGCATAAGAAGGTGTACAGCAAAGCATTGTTGCACCAAGTTCTTTCATCATCATAATCTGGCGTGGCGTGTTCCCACTAGACATTGGTACAACCATTGCGCCAACTTTTGCTGCTCCCTGATGTGCACCCAGACCACCTGTAAATAATCCATAGCCATATGCAATATGAATAATATCGTCCTTTCCGCCTCCGGCTGCAGTAATGGCACGTGCTACCATCTCAGCCCATACATCAACATCATTTTGTGTATATCCAACCACAATTGGTTTACCTGTCGTTCCAGATGACCCCTGTATACGAACAATCTCTGATTTTGGTGCTGCAATTAACCCGAATGGGAACTCATCACGCAAATCTGTTTTTTGAGTGAATGGTAAAAGCCTTAAATCATCTACCGTCTTAATATCCTCCGGCTTCACTCCACGAGCATCCATACGTGCACGGTAAAGTGCTACATTCTCGTACTCAATCTTTACTGTCTCACGAAGCCTTTTACTCTGTAATTCACGCAATTCTTCGCGGCTCATACATTCCATTTTGGGATTGTAGAGTTTGTGTTCTTTTGGTGTCCCTTTCATTTCTCGTACCTCCATTTATTAAAATAGTCACGAGCACAAGGCAATAAAAAAGCCCTGTCCTCTGTTACTCAAAGGACGGGCTGTATATACCTCCCGTGGTACCACCTCAGTTTAATGCCCTCTTGCGAAAAGCATCCTCATTGGGTACGGCAATTGCTTATACCCTATCGCTATAACGGGCGAAACCGTCACTGCCTACTTAAATATAATTTCAGCGTGCTGCTCTCGAGATGAATTCAGAATGCTTTTCCTATTGGCTCACACCATCCGCCAACTCTCTGAAAGGCTTTTGCAAACTTACTACTTCCCGGTCATCGCATTTATTATCTTTGAATTTTACTCTTATAAGGTCATATTGTCAAATACTTTTTCCGGCGCACCCCGTTGAATAGACCCAGAAAACACAAGGAATTCTTCATAGTTCATAGGATAGCTTAATATTTCATTTTAAACAACCTATGCTGCCATAGCAGCTAAATAATATTGCTCAGGTGTACTGACAAAGACCAGAACAAATGGACGGCCAGGACTGCGGACGGCGGCCTTTCGGCTTAGTATGAGCATACCAAAGCTATCACAAAGAGTGGCACCCCCGCGTATGATGCATTCTCCCAACTCATGTCGGTTTCTAGAGCATTTTGGCAATAAGTTCTGCCGGATCGAGGACCGGGACATTTTGTTCAGGGTTAGCCTTGTCTTTGACGCCATCTTCCAGCATCGTGATACAAAATGGACAGTTGGCGCCAATCGCCTGTGGCTCTTTGGCCAAAGCCTGTTCGACCCTCAGGTTGTTGATACGTTCGCCGATATTTTCTTCCATCCACATCCTTGCTCCGCCTCCGCCGCAGCAGAAGCTCTTGTCGTGGTTGCGGTCCATTTCAATAAGCTGTACACCCGGAACCATCTTGAACAATGCTCTCGGTGCGTCAAATTCTTGCTGATAACGTCCAAGGTAGCAGGAATCATGGTAGACTATTTTCTGTTGGGGCAACTGGACATTATTCAGTTTCAGCTTGCCATCTTTGATGAGCTGATTGATTAACTGGGTATGGTGGATGACTTCAAAATTACCGCCAAACTCCGGATATTCATTTTTCAGCGTATTGAAGCAATGCGGACAGTTCGTAATGATTTTCTTGACTTTATAGTTGTTTAAGATGCCGATATTTTCTTTGGCCATTAACTGGAAGAGATATTCATTACCGGCTTTGCGCACAAAGTCACCGCAACACTTTTCTTCTCTGCCCAGGATGGCGAAATCAACGCCGGCAGCTTGAAGGATTTTCGCTGTTGCAACAGACACTTTCTTGGCCCTGTTATCAAACGAACCTGCGCAGCCGACCCAGAAAAGGTACTCTGGATTCTCGGCTGTTTTCATGGTTTTGACATCGAGGTCCTTCGCCCAGACAGCGCGCTCACTCCAGCTGATACCCCACGGATTGAATTTGCTTTCAAGATTGCGGAATGCAAGCTGCAGCTCCTCCGGATAATTATTTTCATTCATGACTTCATATCGGCGCATATCAATGATTTTATTGACATGTTCGTTGGATACGGGGCATAAGGTTTGACAAGCTCTGCACGTGGTACAGGCCCACAGTTCATCACGGGTAAAGATGTCTCCGATCAATTCTTTCTGGAGGATCTGAGCCGCTTCGCGGTCCGTTTTCGTCAGTTCGGCCAGGTCCTCAGCGCTAAGCTCATCAGCGTGTTTGATGCCCAGCTTATTCATCACGGCACCCTTTTCCAAGAGATGGTCTTTTAACGTTCTGCTGAGCAGTTGTTTAGGATTTAAGGGTTTCCCGGAAATATTGGCCGGACAGTTGTCCATACAACGGCCGCATTCCCCACAGGAAAAGCTGTCGAGCAGCTGCTTCCAGGTGAAGTTTTCAATTTTTCCGACACCATACTCTGTCAGCGTTTTAGCTTCCAGATCCATGTCCGCGATTTGAGCGCCGGCTGGTTTCAGAGTCCCGAAATAGCTATTAAACGGCGAAGCCAGCAGGTGCAGGTGCTTGGAATTAGGAATATATACCAAAAACCCGAAAAGTATTAGGACGTGCATCCACCAAAATATTTCGATAACAGCACCCAGGGTCTCAGGGCTGTATCCTTGATATAGTCCGGCAAACATATTATAGACAAACGCCAGGCTGTAAGCAGAGTCTGCGTGCAAGGCAACTTTGGCGCCACTGGTTAGCCATTCTGTGATGATGACGGCTAAGATCAAAATAACAACAATGGCCGCTTCCGCGGTCCTGTAAAGGCGTTTCGGCCTGACGATCCATCTCCGGATAACGCCGATGATTAAGCCGATCAATACGAGTGATGACAGAATATCTTTTACTAAAAAGAAGTACGGATTTGTTCCTAAGAAAGGCACATGTACAGAAGGAAACAGCCCTTCGAGCACAAATGGAATTTCTCCTAAACAAATAAAGATGAATCCCCAAAAGATAAATAAGTGGATAAATCCATAATATTCTTTAAGCAATTTTCCCTGCAGCAATACGTTCACAACAAAATTCTTAAATCGCTCGCCCGGGTGGTCAAACCTGTCTTCTTTTGCTCCCAGAGCCAGAATGCGTATTTTTTTATTCAAGGCATATGCAAAAGCGCTAACCGCAAGAAGTGCAATTATCAAAAATATAATTAATTTCAAAGAAAGCAAACCAATACCTCCCTTTTTTGTATGGTATAAACCTTATCGTTTACGCTATTGCCTTAAGCTTAAGTTCCTTAATCTTTTGGATCAACAGCGGTATAACTTTATGGAGATCACCGATTATACCATAGGTGGCAATACTGAATATTGGTGCTTCGGGATCAGTATTGATCGCAACAATAATTTCAGAGGTTTTCATCCCGGCTTGATGCTGAATAGCTCCCGAAATACCACAGGCTACATAGAGTTTCGGTGATACGGTCTTACCAGTTTGCCCAACCTGGCGTTCATGCGGAACCCACCCGGAATCAACTGCTACACGGGATGCGCCGGCTACGCCGCCAAGGGCTTCGGCCAATTCCAGAATTAAATGGTAATTTTCCGGACCGCCGATCCCTCTGCCTCCGGATACAATAATTTCAGCATCCTGCAGATTCACCCTATTGCCGAGGTTTTTCACGATATCCATAATTTTGGTGGTAATATCTTCTTCCTTAACGGAGCTTTGATAAGGGATGATTTCTCCGGTGCGGGTATAATCCGGCTCAGCCATTTTCATGACTTTGGGACGGACAGTCGCCATCTGCGGCCGGTGGTTTTGGCACAAAATCGTGGCCATAACATTGCCTCCGAAGGCTGGTCGGGTCTGTCTCAAAAGCCGTGTTTCCGGATCAATGTCAAGCTGGGTGCAATCTGCCGTTAGACCGGTCGTAATCCTTACACCAATCCGCGCTGCAAAGTCACGTCCGTTATTGGTGGCTCCGAACAGGACGATTTCCGGTTTGTAGATGTTGATTATTTCACAAATCGCAGTGGTATAGGCATCAGTACGGTAATCTTTAAATACCGGTGCGTCAATTAAATAAACCTTTTCGGCGCCATAAGCGAAACATTCTTTTGCTAATTCGCCGACATTTTCGCCAAGCAGCACGCCGGCCAGTTCTACCTTCAGCTCATTCGCAAGTTTGCGTCCCTCGCTCAAAAGTTCGAGCGCTACCGTATCAATCTTCCCGTTGCGTTGTTCAATAAAGACCCAAACCCCTTTGTATTCATCAAGCTTATTTTCTGACGTTTTTGGTTTTGCTTTTCTGGTTACTTCAATGGCATTATTCGGACAGGCCTTGCCGCATACCCCACAGCCGGTGCAATTATCTTTGAATTTCGCAATACCGGCTACGAGTTCAATGGCGCCAAAAGGGCATTTATCTACACAGGCACCGCAGCCGTTACATAAATTATCGAGTATCTTTACGCTCATTAACTGCTCCTCCTTTACAATATTTCTCTTTCCTTGAATTTACCAATGAGCAAATCGCATAATTCTTCTTCATTTTTACCCTTCAGCATCTCACTCCAAAATTTGACTTCAGGGTTAAAAACCTGCGCAACCTGTGTGGTGGAGCCATTCAGTCCGGTCTTTTCGGGAGCAGCCTTTATGTCTTTAGCAGACCAGGTCGTTATCTCGGATCTTGATGCCTTTATTGAACCCTTGACACTGGGATACCGTGGTTCAATACTTTTATCGACAGTGATAACCGCCGGCAATTTGACTTTAATCAATTCAAACCCGCCTTCAAAAGCACGTTCAACGACGAGATAATCATCATGGACTTCTCTGACCTTTTGGACATATGTCGTCTGCGAAAGGCCTAAATGCTCGGCAATACCTGGTCCTACCTGGCCAGTATCCCCGTCAATCGCCTGTTTCCCGCAGAAAACAATGTCTGGTTTGCCAACGTGCTCGATCGCTTTGGCTAAAGAATATGAGGTAGCCCAGGTATCGGCGCCTGCAAACGCAAAGTCACTGATCAGTATCGCTTCGTCCGCACCCATCGCCAGGCATTTGCGCAGCGCGGTTGCTGCCATTGGCGGTCCCATCGCCAGTACGGTAACTTTACCGCCGTATTGTTCTTTGATTCTAATAGCAGCTTCGGCGGCGCATTCGTCTGTAGGATTAACAATACTCGGTACACCGTCACGGATCAAAGTGTTTTTTACCGGGTCGATCTTCACTTCAGTAGTATCTGGTACTTGTTTAATACAAACAACTATTTCCACTTTTTCCTTCCTCTCCAACATGTTTTTTATCCAAAATAAAGTAATAATAGCAAAATTCGAACTTAATATCACTTTAGCATGTATTCAAGTTAATAACTCATTTAGTTAATATTATATTAGTTAATATTATTATAATCCATAGTAGTGGAGCAAAAAAAAATATTCTGATATTTAAATTTTTAAATTTCATATAATCCGACAGGCCTCTTGTGAAGCATTTTTTCTTCTATCTTAACATCCGGATTGGGTCTGTAAGGTCATGCAATATCTGACATGAACCTACCTTCTTTTAATTTATGTGCTTTCCCGCATCGCGCAATACCTTTCCGCTGTATGGTAGCTGCCACTTTTCCTATGAATAAAAAAAGCAAGATCCATACCATTGAGGTAATGACCTTGTCAAGAGCATCTTTTTCATTATGGAATTATGACTTTCCACTTGAGACAAGCGGTATTTCTTAATTTGATGATTATTCTAATAATTGGAATTTAGCCATAGACTTGCATAAAAATACTCCCCTTCAAATGACAGTTTATTTTTTTCACTGTCTACTTTGGGGGGAGTAGTTCACTTCAGGAAAGTGTTTTGGGAACGATTTTATCTTTATGCTTTTACTTCCGCAGCATTTCAAGCATTCCATATTTACAACGAAACATACCTGTTACAACGGAACCATCAACTTCCTCAACTGCTTCCTCTGGATACGCAAGCTTAGCTTTAGAAGGAACAACCCCAAAACCGGTCCCGTTCCAGACAATCGTCATGG
>JAQVOH010000092.1 GCA_028702695.1 Desulfotomaculaceae bacterium | reverse complement strand
TGGGTAAGAAAGATGCTCCTGGTGAGGTCGGCGCCTCTAAGGTCAGCATCCCGGAAATCAGCCCCAATGAAATCAGTCCCACTCAGGTCGACTCCTCTAAGGTCGGCCGCAATAAGGTAGGCTCCTCTCAAGTTGGCTCCTCTGAGGTCAACTCTTCTGAGGTCGGCAGCAATGAGGTCGGCCCCTCGTCCGAAGGTCTTCTGACGCCCCGCATGAGCCTTCTGCCCGCGACGAGCTTCGGCTCGCACAAGTTCACTGGTCTTAAGGAGCAGAGTATTAACAGCCCCTCGGTGTACTGCCACGTCCAGTTCCATGAGAGCGCCGGGGGTGAGGTTAGTGAGGCGTTCCGTCTCACTTAGCATGGAGTTTAGCTCACCTTGGATATGACAGGCCGCTTGCAGCGTAAGTGCTTCTGTCAGATACCAGAGCATTTCATGGATTTGCCGCATAATCAGGTAAACCTCATACATTTGCTTCGCGGATTCTGGAACTTGCCGCCAGTCATGCCCGCCATAGGTAACTTGGGCCACCTTTTGCCCCGCACCAAAGCAGTCATAAGCAGTGCAACCTTTAAGGCCCCGCTCCCTGAGGCTGTTGTGAACACAACAGCGAAAGTCTGGTTGCAGGTTAAGGCAAGGCTGACCTGCGTCTTTGTCGATTGGAAAGCCTTCCGAAGCTGAAAAGTACAGTGCGACACAGCACAAACCGAAACAGCTTGCGCAGTCAGCTCGCAGATTGCTGCGATTTCCACTATTACTCACAGCCGATTATTTCCGAGAGCATCAGTTTGTATCCATCAGGGTCGCTAAATGTGGCCAGTTTGACCGTACCAGGAACCTCAATAATTTCACCTTTAAACTCGACGCCTTTTTGTTGTAGGATCAGAACCGCTTGCTCGATGTTCTCAACTTCAAAAGTGGTGCACGTCGAGGAAGGGTGAATTGATTGGGCCTCGGCGAACCCGATCAAGCAATCTTTGGTGTTTGTGGTCAACATAGCCTGCCTCATGTTGGTATCAACATTAAGTACTTTGAAACCAAGCTTTTCAGTATAAAAAGCCAAAGTTCGCTCCAAATTGCTTACGTTATAATGAAACCCAACTCCTGGTTTAAACATATAAGAACCTCCCTTTGCCTAAGAACCAGATGAAAAATTCCTAAAATTTATTATAACATATTTGGCTCTCACCTATGTTGAGGTGGGGGTATTCTACTGAGAGTTGATAAATAATTGAGGTATTATCTCGCTATAGGATGAGTATTAAACAGATAAGCAATTCGGTAAAGATAATGCATTTTCTATTAATTCTATTTAATTGCCTTTAGCAACTTTTTCTTTCTGCCTATGGCATCAGCCTCTTTTATGGCATTGGCAATTGTGCTGACATCAAACGCAAAGGGCTCATGATACATGAAATTGCCTTCCCCGCAGCAGTTTGCCGCCACAGCGATGATTTGTTCCTCAGTGATGTCGCCAAGACCAAGGTCCTCAAAGCACACAGGCAGCCCTAAATCAATGAAAAAGTCATAAACCTCGTCAATTAGGTTTAACTCATCAATTAATTGCAAGCCAGTGATCACACCAAAAGCCACCTTTTCACCATGATACAGGGAGTGGGTGCCGGCCAGCACGGTCAGTCCATTGTGTATCGAATGGGCAGCTCCAAGACCACAGCTTTCAAAGCCAATACCCGAAAGAAGCGTGTTAGCCTCAATGATCGCTTCCAATGCCTCTGAGACAATGCCTTGCTGGGAGTCCTTCACGGCCTGTCGGCCATATTTAAGAATTGTATCGAGACACAGCCTGGCAATGGACATAGCCGTAAGGGTACTTAAACCACCGCACTCGTTCAAGGAGCCGCTGCGTCGGCAGGAATTGGCCTCAAAGAAGGTAGCCAAACCATCTCCCATACCTGAAATCAGGTAGCGCATGGGTGCCTTAGCGATGATATTTGTGTCCATCAGCACCACGTTGGGGTTATTCTTCTGATAATACACATGATCATAAACACCCTCCTCTGTATATATCACAGCACAGCCGGAGCATGGCGCATCGGTAGCGGCGATGGTAGGCACTACAATCACAGGAATGCCAAGCTTATCAGCAACGATCTTACAGCAGTCAATAACCTTGCCGCCGCCAATGGCAGCCAGTGCTGTCGTGTCATTGGCCATGACCAACTCCATGATCCGGACAATTTCCGCTTCACTGCACTCACCGCCGAACTGCTCAACCTTACCCTTGTCAGCCAGCAGGCCCTGAGCAGTGGCAAGCATGGATTTGGTAGCAACCACAAAGGATCTAGCACCGTATTTTTCCATTATATCCGGGAGATGATTTATGGCACCATTTCCTTGGATGTACTTGCCGGGAAAAGCCATAATTTGCATTGTCTTCAGGTTCATCACTATACCCCCATTTCATTGGAAGCACACGGGGACGGTTCTCGTGTGCTAATATGTTTCATCTTCCTTACAATGTACATTGGCAGTCCGGTAAATTTTCTCACGCTTCAATATCTGATTTAAAAATCTGGCTTAAAGCAGTGTCTACATCAACTGTCCTTGATTATTAGGCACTAGTCTCAAGGAAATATTATCTCTTATGGTTGTTTTGTGAAATATTGATATTCCAGCCTAAATTTCAGAGTGATTTAGACTATGGATAATGGCAATCTCAGGTATTGCGTAACATAATAATATTACGACTTAATATTTGTAGATATTAGCACACCAAGTCCACCCAACATTGATAATATTGAACCTGCAAATCTGAATTTTATAATAGATTGTTCTAAATAAATCAGATATTTATTAGTATCCATACTACCACCATTAGCCTTGATAATATTAGTCGTTTCATGACTACCTAAATTTACGCTATTAATTAATATTATTAGCCCTAAAACAAAGATAGCACCAAATATTATTGATTTCAGATTAATTTTTTGCATAAATATCAACCCTTTTTAATTTGTTCTATTATACGAAAGCGTCATAATATGAATAACGTGATGTCTATATATGTTTGCTCTCAATAAAATATGTTGCTTCCATATCTGCTGTACATAAAGCAAATGATAAAGGAAACTGTTTGAATGTGTCTCCTATATTCCTCTTATCTTCCACTCCAGAAAACCCCATGTGGTACCTTATAGCAAACGCTTCTTCACGGGTAAGCTTCATGAATCCAGTTATAATATATACAGATTTTTCACCATGTCCATATGGAAGTTTATCCTCATATTCAAAAACAGGCACAGCATGCCAAGTACCTTTTTCGTCTTTAACATTCCTAGTACCCTGTTTATAACAATTAACCTTACATATATCATGAAGCAAAGCTACAATTGCTAAAGTTTCATCATTGCATGTGAAGTCATAAATTTCCTTGACTCTATTTCTAGACAAATAGTCCCTTAAACAATGGTAAACATTAATACTGTGTTCTACCAATCCACCTTCGTAAGAACCATGATATCTTGTACTTGCAGGAGCAACAAAGAAATCGCTTGATTTAGACAAAAGATAATCAAGCAGTTTATCTGCTCCTTCTCTTTTGATATATTGGTTATATATATTTAGAAATTCCTCATTACTATTCATGGCATTTCACTCCAATCCGCGGGTTAGCTCCGTTTGTCTCATACTCATGAGTTTGAATTGTTTCCTGATAGACGAAGGGTATCCAGCAGGTTAACCTTTTGCCCAGTTTGGTCATCATAGAGTTCATCATCTTTAATCAGCATGGGTTTTCTACAACGAATTTAACAAATCCTGCAATATAGACTAAAAAATTTTGCATAGACTGATAGGTAACGGTAAGAAACGTATCCCTAAAATAAAAACAGCAGCTACAAGAGCTGCCTTCATTAGACTATAGAAAAGCGGGGCCTATTTTTAAAAAAACGTTGCTTCGCTCATGAAGAAAAATGTGCCAAGGGAACCGTCCCCTTGGCACCTCCTTGGTTATTTCATACCTGTTGAAGCAAAAAATACGGAGTTGATAGCCTCATCTTCAGCTTCTTGTATAAGCTTAATCAGTTTTTCTCTGTCGTCTTCTGTTATTGGGAGGGTGTCTATATAGTCAAATAATTGTTGTAATTTAACTGTGCTCATTTAAATAGCCTCCTTCTTTTTAATCATGCCTTGTGAATATTCCCCGCATTTATCCAGCAATGCATCCCACCTTTTATCAACCTCTGCCTGGGCATGTTCTATGAGCTGTTCATTGCCTTTTTTGAATAAATGCTTGAATCTCCCCTGCGGCTTCAAAAACTCCTCAACAGGAAGCTTGGTTTTAGGCTTGTAGTTTAGTATCCATTTACCATCTATTACTTCAAATAAAGGCCAGTAGCAGGTTTCAACAGCTAAGCGGCAAATTTCCATAATGTCATCCGTTTCATATCTCCACCCGCGAGGACAAGGAGCCATTACATTTAAGAAAGCCGCGCCAGGAGTATAAATGGCCTTTTCTGCTTTCTTATGCATATCTTTAAAATTCTTATATAAGGTAGTCTGGGCCACATAGGGGACATCATGGGCAGCAATAATCGCCGCCAGGTCCTTTCTGCTCTGAGGTTTACCGTTGGACAATTTCCCAGCTGGTGTTGTTGTTGTATCAGCATAGAGCGGAGTGGCTGAAGAACGCTGGATGCCGGTATTCATGTAGGCCGCATTGTCATAGCAAACGTAAACCATATCATGATTTCTTTCCATAGCCGCAGAAAGAGACTGCAAGCCTATATCATAGGTGCCACCATCACCGCCAAAAGCAATAAATTTATAGGTGCCGTCAATTTTACCTTTTTTCTTTAATACTTCATAGGCAGTCTGCACACCGCTACAAGTTGCAGCAGCATTTTCAAAGGCATTGTGGATGAATGAATCATTCCATGCTGTATATGGGTACATAAAGGTGGACACCTCTAAACAAGAGGTAGCGCCTGTGATCACAGCTTTATCCTCATCACGCAAACCGCGCAATATGTTTCTCACCGCGATCGTCCCGCCGCAGCCGGCACACATCCTGTGACCAGGAGCTAAACGTTCTTTTTTGTTCATTACTTCTTTAAAATTGTAAGCCATTTTCCAGCTCCCCCTATTCCCTTAAAGATAAATACCGGTATCTGTCACCTGCATCTTTGGTTTGTTCAATTCTGATTAAGTCTTCAAAGACGGAGGTAATATTTTCCACAGCAACATCTCTGCCACCTATGCCATAAACATAGTTGATGACCTCAGGCATAAGCCTGGCATTAAACAGGGCGCTTTTTACTTCCGCGCCTAAAGGCCCGCACTGTCCGTTAAAGCTTTCCGTCCTGTCCATGCAGGCGATGAACCCGGCATTTTTTAAAGCATGAGCAATTTCTTCCCCTGGAAAAGGCCTGAACAGCCTGATTTTCAATAAACCTGCCTTTTTGCCCTCTGCCCTCAGCTTATCGACGGCATCTTTGGCTGTGCCGGCGGTAGAGCCGATAATGACCATCGCGTAGTCGGCGTCTTCCAGCCTGTACGCTTCGAACAGACCATAATTTCTGCCGCTTAACCTGGCAAACTCCTCTGCTACCTCCAGTGTAACCTGCTTGGCATTTTTAAGTGCTTCCAACTGCGACCTCTTGGCTTCCATATAGTAGGCAGGTAAACCATAGGCCCCTACAGACAGTGGCTGCCGGCTATTGAGTAAATAGCTTTCCGGGGCGTATTCCCCCACAAAATCCTTTATTTCCCGGTCTTCTAACAATTCCATGTTTTCCACGGCATGACTGGTATAAAAACCGTCCTGACAGATCATAATCGGGAGCCTGACGCTGGGATGTTCCGCTATTCTGTACGCCTGAACAAAGTTATCATAGACCTCCTGGTTATTTTCCGAGTAAATCTGAATCCAGCCCGCATCCCTGGCACCCATAGAATCTGAATGGTCGCAGTTAATGTTAATAGGACTGGATAAAGCTCTGTTGACTACAGCCATAGCGATAGGCAATCTACTGGAAGCTGCCACATAAAGCACTTCCCACATCAAAGCCAGGCCACAGGACGAAGTGGCTGTTAAAGACCTTGCCCCTGCGGCTTCGGCGCCTATAGCTGCCGACATGGCGCTGTGTTCACTTTCAACAGGAATAAATTCCGTATTCACCTGGCCATTGGCTATATAAGTAGCGACCATCTGAGCAATTTCAGTTGACGGGGTAATGGGGAAGGCAGGCATAACGTCAGGATTTATTTGCCTGATGGCAATAGCAACAGCTTCGTTGCCTGATAGTCTTTCTCTGATGGACATTTATTTGCCCCCCTCTTTCATTTCAATAGCACCCACGGGGCAAGCCTTGGCGCAAATGCCGCAGCCTTTGCAGTGCTCATAGTCAAAATCCGCCCTTTTATAATTATTTACAGGGATAGCGCTGTCGGGGCAAACAGGTACACAAAGCAAACAATGAGTGCATTTTTCTTTTATAAATACAGGAGTATCCACTCTCCATTCCCCTGTATTGAATAGCCTGGAGTTTCCTGCCGCCTCAATCTTGCAGCCTTCTGTAATATCTGTCCAAGCAATGGTTTCTGTTATTTTCGTAACATCATCTATGGCCATAACTATTTAACCTCCTGTAAAGCTAACCTTAATGCCTTCATATTCCCTTCAATAACCGTTGGTTTAGAAGCAAATTTATGTTCATAAGAATGCTGCATTTCTTTTAAGAAGGTTTCCTCGGACATAACGCCGCTGACCTTGATAACTGCAGCAAGCATAGGAGAATTGGGAAAGTACTTGCCTAAAGCTTCTATGGAAATTTTCCTGGCGTCGATGGTATATACCAGTCCTTGGTAGCCCCTTAGCTCTTTTTCAATTTCAGCTTTACCCCTGGCAGTATTTACGATAATGGCGCCCTCCGGGCTAAGCCCTTTGGTCATATCGACAGCTTCGAATAGGGTTTCGTCAACCACAACAACGTAATCCGGTTCATAGATATTGGAATGAACTCGGATCCTGTTATCACTGATCCTGTTATACGCTGTGATTGGCGCCCCCATTCTTTCAGGACCATACTCCGGAAAGCCCTGCACATATTTTCCCGTGCTGAAAACAACATCCGCTAACAATAAAGCAGCTGTTTTTGCTCCCTGGCCACCGCGGCCATGCCATCTGATTTGTACAATATCTTTCACCATATCACTCCTATGATTTTTAAAATGCACAATATCCCAATAGGGTAAATACCCTTTTTTGCTATATAAAAACCTCCAAGCTGATGTTCTCATTCACATCTGCTTGGAGGTTCTTTGCGCAGAATTTTAAACGGTCTCAATCAATTAGATTTTTGTTTAGTTAATTCTAATTATTTCTACATTATTCGACAAAGTTCCTTCAAGTAAATCTTAAAAATTAAAATTTTTATGCTTGTCGTACCTCTCGCAAATAATCAATATTCCTCAGTTGGTATTCCTTTAATTTGATATACGCGTCAATAATCATCTGATTGACCTATTACCCTTTAAAAGTACGGCTTCAGATGAAAAACTGTCCAGGCACGGAAATATAAGCTGGTGGGTGATGATTTATCCCTTATACTCCAAGGCCAGCATGGTTATATCATCAGCTTGTTCTGCGCCATCAGCAAAGTTCATCACTGTCTGTAGAACATATTCAATAATATCAGCAGCAGTGGAGCGAGCTTCAAGGGCATCGCTATTTAACTCATCAAGTAAACGATTGTCTGAATATAATTCCAGGGCTTGGTTACAGGCCTCAGTAACACCATCGGTATACATAAACAGTACATCTCCCGGGGCAAGAATTATCTCCTGCTCAACATATTTAAAGTCTTCCATTCCCGCCAGAACCAGACCCGGTTTGACCGGCAACCGTTCAGTCCCTCCCGCAGCTTTTTTAATAAGCGGCGGATTGTGCCCGGCGTTAACATAGCTGAGCTTGCCGCTTTTACAGTCCAGCAAACCCATAAATGCTGTGACAAACATCATGGTATCATTATTTTCACACAGCGAATTGTTGGCTTTAGTAAAAACTTCCGCAGGAGTAATGCCAGTGAGAGCCAGGTCTTTAATCAGGGTTTTGGAAATCATCATAAAGAGTGCTGCCGGTATCCCCTTGCCGGATACATCAGCGATTATAACTGCCAATTTATTCTCTCCGATGAGGAAAAAATCATAGAAGTCGCCACCAACTTCTCTGGCCGGATGCATATCGGCAAAAATATCAAAATCCGCTCTATTGGGAAATGCCGGGAAATGACAGGGCAGCGTCGATAATTGAATAGCCCTGGCAAAAGACAGCTCATCATCAATGCGCGCAGCAGCTTCCTTTATAGCCTCTTTCAGCGCCTCGACCATTCCATTAATGCCAGTGGAAAGGGACTGGAATTCTTCGCTGGTGTTAACTTCCACCTTTTCATCCAGGTTGCCCTTGGTTATTTCAGCCAGAGATTTATTTACTTTGAAAATCCCGTCGATTACTACCAATTGCACTAGTCGGGCGACCAGGAAGAAAATAACTACAAAAAGCAGTATGTTAAACATGATAAGCGCCGTGGTGGTACTGTTGCGGCTCAGATACATTTCATCGCTGGGCAGATTGCCAATGATGATATATTCACCTGCTTTTTTATAAGCTATTAAACTTTCCCCGTCAGAAGATTTTTTGATGAAACTGCCGCTGTTACCTTTCAGTTCATATCCGTTGCAATATTCATCAACGGTTTTCCCCAGATAGTTCTTGTCAACTGCGCTGACAATAACCCCCGACTCAAGTACAATTAAAACGCTGCCCGAGTTCCCCACCCGAAATCCAGGGGCCAGATTTTCAATACTCGCTACTTTCATGGCATTGGCCAATTTTTCCGGCTTATATCCAATTTGCACAAACCCGTCAGCATCCTTGCGGGCTACCCCAACATACTGAAACATTTCTCCATTGATACCCTTGGGTTGCGGATCCTGGGCAAGTTCAAACTGCTTGTTTATTATAGCTGGCAAAAATGCCGCTGATTGTTTATCGGAGGCAAAATCATATCCGTAATAATCCTTTACAGTACCCGAAATCAATATTCCCTGCCCATCAGAAATGTGCAGCTCATCAACATCAAGTAAAATGCGAATTCTTTCGAGTTCTGCATAATCTCCAACCAGCGCAGGATTTATTTCCAGCAGCACGGCAAATGCGCGTGCTTTGGCAAGGGCATTTGCATCACTTTCCTGTCTGATATCGGTTAGATTTTTATTATTGATGCTAATTTGTTCAATTACATCAGTTATTTTCAAATAAATTAGTTGCTCAGCATTTCTGTGGGCTTGCCCGCTTTGAATATAATAAGAAACCAAAAATGCACATACAAAAGCAATGGTCATAAATACCAGCAACCAGGTTATAAATGTTTTACGCATGTTGGACTCCTTGATGCTATAGTCTTACAGTGCTAAAATTCTACTGCATTAGGTTTACTGCTAGTGAAAATTTCGACATAGTATTTACT
>JAQVOH010000091.1:4536-9641 GCA_028702695.1 Desulfotomaculaceae bacterium | reverse complement strand
CCCAGTCATATCAAGGCTTTGCATCACTTACCGGCTCTAATTTATAGTAAATAATATTCAAAGTGGCTTAAAGCTGCTACTATATAATGTAAAAAAAACCAAATAATTATAAATATTTAGCTTATTTTATAATTTCTAGACAACTCAGGGTATCTTTAAGCGGCTCAAAAAAAAGAAAAACGCCCGTTAAGAGCGTCGTTTCGCCATATAATAACATTAGAAATATAGACAGCACTAAACGTACTTTTCAAAACACAATATTTGCTCCCTGCTTTTGCGTGGCCTACCTGCAGGGTTTTGGGCCGGATACCCAACTGGAAACAACGACACTACGCGAATATGATTGGGGATATCCAAAACTTTTTTCACTTCCTCCTCTTTGAAGGCGCCTATCCAGCAGGTTCCCAGGTCAAGTTCATAAGCTGCAAGAATCATATAAGCGGTGGCAATCGATAAATCCACCGTATAGGCTAACTGACCACATGGCATGATGACTTTAGATTCCATCGCACAGCATACAATGACGACCGGCGCCTCTCCTAAAAAACCCTGGTTGTTAGCTGCGCTGGCAAGTTTTTGTCTTGTTTCGTGATTCCTGACAACGATAAATTTCCATTCCTGCCGGTTGGCGGCCGATGGAGCAAGTCTCCCGGCTTCAATAATCTGATTAATTTTTTCTTCGTCAACTTCTGTCCCTTGATAAGCCCGCACACTTCTTCTTTCGCTGATTGCCGTAAAAACGTCCATTTACGTTCCTCCATATAAAAAGCTTCATTTTAGTCAATTGCTCTGGGCGCATAATGCTGCAGCACCTCAAGTTGAAGACGATATAGATGATAGGTACCTTCCTTACGCAGCTCGAGCAAGCCGCAGTCAGCCAGCTTTTTGAGATGATGTGAAAGGGTAGAACCATTAGTGCCCATCTTCAACTGTTCGGCAATCTCCGTACAACTAAGTTCTTTGTATACTGCCAATAACCGGATAATACTAAGCCGGGTAGGTTCGCCAAGCGCTTTATAGATCTTAATCATTTCCCTGAACTTTTTTTGGTCAACAAGCATGGCTCACGCTCGCCTATATCAATATTTCTATATATATCGAAATAATTCTAACAAGGCTGCAAGAGCCTTGTCAAGATTTACTACTAGTGGGTAACAACTGGCGCCTGCTCAGTGCGGACTATATCCATGTGCTCAAGGCCATTGAAAAACATTTCCTGGTTTTCCGGCGAGACGTAACCCAGACCAATATTTAAGGCTTTGGCCAGGAACGGGTCGAGAGCAACCAGATCGTTGCGATCAATGTCAGTCAAGGAAACCTTGCCCGTGGTAACGGCCACCATTTCCATTTCATGTACACAGGCATTCAGGAAGTAAAAGACGTTTTGTACGGCCTGGTCAATATCAAGGAGGCCTGTCCTTTTACCCGTGTAGACCACCAGGTCTGTGGGCGGTTCAAAGGGCAGCGCTTTGGTAGACTGGTCAGACAGCATCGCCATGATCGCCGCAGTCCCGATATAAACAGCGTCGGCGCCCAGGGCCATAGCCTTCAGCATGTAACCGGGAGTTACCAGGCCACCCGTGGCGATCAGGCTCACATCCCGGTTGGCTCCTTTTTTAACCAGAAACTGGGCTGCACGGTTGACCGCAAACATGGTGGGCAAACCCACGTCATCCTCAAGGGTCGGGGCGCCCCCGTGCGTTCCCCCCTCTGCACCATCCACTGTGATGAAGTCACATTCGGCCTCCAGGGCAATTTCCATTTCCTTTTCCAGGTAGTGTGTGGCCGCAATTTTTAAACCCACGGGCACACCGGCCTCTTTTTTCAGTTCCCTGACCAGATTGATAAAGTCCTCTTTGGTGTTAACACCCTCCAAACGGGAGTGAATAACAGCATCCTGGCCTCCCGTTAGTTCGAAAACCTCCCGGTAATCCTCCCCGATATTCTTAGCTGCCGTCCGTTGGTTCGAGGAGCCCTGTGCTCCCTGTCCGAGCTGGATTTCGATGGCATCAAGCCTTTTGTACTTTTCCGGGGTGTTGAGCCAGCCGCCTCGGTTGTACTGACCGATTAATAACTGAGCCGCTTCCCTTTCTTCTTCGAGTAGACCGGCCTCCCCGGTATTGGTGGCAGTTCCGGCCATAGTTGCAGCGCGGGCCAGGGCTATTTTGGCGCTCTTGCTCAAGGCCCCGCCGAAAGACATGCCGGCAAACATAACGGGAATGGACAGGCTCAAAGGTTTATTAGCCTTCGGGCCGATCCGTACGGAGGTATTGATACCTACGGTTTCAGGTGTTGGGAACCTGAATAAATGGACAGGGTTGAACAACAGCTTTTCCCAGGGAGAAAACCGGATATGGCTGCCAAGTGGGCGCGGCACGGGTATACCCTGCTTCGCCCTCATCATAATCTCTGCCAGATAGATGGGGTTGACCTTCTTTGCCGCCGGAACCATTTCGAAAATGTTCTCGATATATTGGTCTCTGGCCATCGTCCGCAAGGCATCGTCGGCAACCTCGTTGATGACCCCTCTAAAAAGCCTGGCTAGTATGCCCAAGGTTTGCCCCTCCTCCTATTTCTTGCCCATAGAATGCTGGATTTCATCTATTTTCTGGGCCATAGCAATACAAATCTGCTTGACTTCACCCAGCTGTCTGGCGCTGCTCTGCTCAGCTACAGCAATGCTGGAAAGCTTCTCGTCCTCATATCTGGTTAAATCAGTGTAATGCTGGCGTTCAATCTGTGAAAGGGTCCCGGCCACAGTCTGGATCCGGTTTAAGTCAGAATGAAAGGTTGCAAGTGTTTCGGCAAGGTTTGGCGGGTTTACCAAATTAAAGACCTCCTAACTAGTATTTATTACATTATCCTTTCCATTTCCCAGGGACTCATACCATAAAATTTTGCCAACAAAATAACCGGCAACAGACGCCGCCGGTTGTTTTACCTTATTTTTTGAGGCAGTTTATAGTCTTGCCCGGGACTCAGTTCGGCACCCTCCTTTGCAGTGGGCAACCTCTCTTAACATCCATTGTTTTCTCAGCACTTTATCCACCACCTTTCATAAGTCAACTTCTACAAGATTAAGATTACGAAAATTTATAAAAAGTATGACAAAATTATTACAGAAAAAATAAACACCATAGACTTAAATATTCTAACCCTTGTAAATAATCTATTGTCTGAATATTTAAATATTTACCAGTCGCTTCAATGTAGAATTATGGTAATTTTTTAATATAATATTTAGTAGGAGCATTTTTAGTTCCAGTTATGTATTAGTGAAATGAGGTTGGTAAGATGCAACCGCTCCATGAACTATTTGAATACAATTTTTTATATGGAGTAAGACTTGCCACTGCTTATGCACTGGAATATGGTGTTAAAATAATTGGTTTTGAAGAACAAGACAGCTTTGAGGTCAGAGTATTGACCATCGGCAAAAATCCCAGGAGAACAGGTCTTGGGAAAAAAGCCCTGCTGTTCTTGCGTCCAAAATTCACTAAAATCACGGTTTCTGAAATTTATGAAGGAGCGCTCCCATTCTGGCTTAAGATGATGGAATGCGGTTTGGTTGATGAACTGCTGTCAATTAAGGATGGAAGCGCTATATACCGGTTGGGTGAGACAAACAATTCCAAGCTGCAGGCTGATTACAACAATGGCTGGCTGGTTCATGAAATATGAAGAAACAAGTAACCTGTGAACTGGAAGGAACATACCATACAACAAGAACTATCTGTGGAGGCTCGCGGATGACGGATTTACCGCATTCAGAGAAATTATGCGGTTGTGGGGATATTCTTTTCTTCGGGCTCCTGGCCCTCATCTCTATTCTCACACCTAAACTCAAAAGTAACCTTCTGCAACTTTTGATTATCATTATTTTAATTCTAATCGTGTCGGCAATAACCACCTGAAGCAAATAAAATTTCCAATATGTAACAGATCCAGTATTCTCCACATATGCTACAAAAGAAACTAGAAAATATTAGGAGGCTATTTAAATGAGCGAAGAATTTGATAACTCGTTACTGCAACAACCGACCGAAACTGTTTGTATCGAAGTGCCCAAGGTTTATGATTTCTGTTTTGAGGCTGACCGCCGTGAAAACGTCTGCACACCTTTAAACGGCTTTGTACCGCCGGAAGGCGCTACGGTCAACTGTATCATCAACTCCGCCGTTTGCACTGAAGTGAGCAGGACCGCGCCGGATGCAACTGGGCGGGCTAACGTAACTTTTGCTATCACGGTCAATTACACCCTGCAGATTCTGGATGCCAGTGGTATGTTAGTGTGTGAATTCGAAGATCTCGTTTTCAGCTTTACCAAAACAATAGTTCTCTGTGCGCCGGAAGGGACCTTTACCAACTGTGAAATCGTCAGCTCCGCCTGTGTCTGTCTGATTCTCGGCGAACAAATCTGCTGTACCTTCGATCTCTGTATCGTCGTCCAATCTCTGGCTATAGTCAAGTTACTCGTCCCGAGCTTTGGTTTCTGCACGCCGGCTGTGTGCGAACAAGTTTCACCAGAACCCCCGTTTGTCTGCCCGCCTACCTTATTCCCGCCACAATGCACACCTCTAACGGGCAGAAGGTAAAAATAAAGAAGGGTGGCTAAAGCCACCCTTCTTTATTAAATTCGCACCCGCATTTTCAAGCTCAACCACAAGCGTTGGCTGTCCCAATCTGGAACCGCTCGCAGTAATCCTCCGCAGAATGTATAAATTCAATAAATACAGTAGGAACGGTAAGAACCAAAGGCGTTCCGTCCACCATAATACCTACCCGGCCCTCCAGAAGCCGCGCCGCCAATCTGTCCGGCTTCTCAGTATGGTTGATCTGAGGGAAAGGGCTCCAGGAATTGTCCTGGAGCAGTTCTCGATATACCCGCTTTCGAGGACGGAGTCAGGCTCAATCCCCTGTAGCCAGTTTTGAAAGATCTCCTTTATCCGCGCCAGGTTGCTTTCCAGATCTGCGCTAAGCAAGGGGGCTTCCTTAACCTGAGCTGTGTTGTCTTTTGGGGTTTCGCCCGGTGCGTCACGATTGCCCCCTGTATTTTTTTTTGCAGCCAACAGCTTAGCCCTAACCGGCCTGATGAATTTTCGCAT
>JAQVOH010000091.1:0-4436 GCA_028702695.1 Desulfotomaculaceae bacterium | reverse complement strand
GCAACACTAACCTATCATTATTTTAAGTAGTGATGCTAATCCATATCATACAGTTTCTTTAAATCATCGTTTTTGCCTACTGCTACCAGTACGTCATCCTTATCTATAACTTGGCCCGCGCGAGGAGCGACAATAATTTGCTCACCCCTTTTAATTGCTAAAATGGTAATTCCCATCATTTTTCTCACATCTAACTGATCGAGAGTTTTACTGTAAAAGCTTTCCGGAGCTCTAAGCTCCATGACACTGTAATACGGTGAGAGTTCAATGTGGTCCATAATGTTGTGTGAGACCAGCATACGAGCCAATCTTTTCCCCATGTCCCGCTCCGGGAAAATTACGGTTGCCCCGATTTTCTCTAAAAGCTTACCATGTAAAGCGTTTTTGGCTTTTGCTACAACCTTTTTAACGCCTAATTCCTGCAATATTATAGTAGCTAATATGTTGGCCTGGATATCCTCACCGATAGAAACCACGACTACGTTAAAATTTCGGATGCCCAGAGACTTTAGAGCCTGCTCATCCATCGCGTCAGCCTGTACAGCATGGGTGCATATATCGACCACTGCATTAACCTTATCGCTATCATTATCGATGGCTAAAACATCGTACCCCAGCACGGTTAGTTCTTCTATTAAACTCGTACCGAAGCGGCCCAGACCAATGACTGCAATCTGTTTTTTCATCATAAAACCTCATTTGCATATTTTTGCTTTCACAATATTATTTTAACTTTTACATACTAGTTTTAGCTTCTATTATGACGCTTGTCAATCAAAATAATCCAAGATATAACTCAGGGACTGTCACAGATGAGCTACCCACTAGCTTACAAGGCAGAAAAACAATGGTATAATAAATAGTAGTATGATGGAAGTAGTATAAGTTAAACATCTATTAAAGAAAGGATGTTTGAGGATGGCGCTAGCGTTTGAACAGGGACCCATCAGGCCACCCAGCGAGGCACACAGCCTCTTAATCAGGCTGACGCGAAACTGCCCGTGGAACAGGTGCGCTTTCTGCAATGCCTACAAGGGAACAACTTTTTCCGTACGAACCGTTGAAGATATTAAGAAGGATATTGATACTATAGCAGAAATGAGCCGTTTAATCGCTCGGGTATCCCAGGGTAACGACACCGATGGACTACAGTCAAAGCTGTACGAATCAGGTGAATTCCAGCTTTACCATGTTGCCAACTGGCTCGCCTCCGGCGGTAAGACGGTGTTTTTGCAGGACGGCAATTCCATGCTGCTGAAAACTGCCGCTCTGCTGGAAATCCTCGCATATATGAAAGAGAAGCTGCCCACTGTGGAGCGCATCACCAGTTATGCCCGCTCCGATACCCTGCTTCGCAAAAGCGTGGACGAACTGGCTCAACTGAAACAGGCTGGTATTTCCCGCGTCCATGTGGGCTTAGAATCGGGTTGTGATGAAGTGCTGAAATTTATGGACAAGGGCGTTACTGCCCAGCAGCATATTGATGCTGGAAAACGGGTCAAAGAATCGGGAATTTCCCTCTCGGAATACATCTTGCTGGGCTTGGGCGGGCGCAAATGGGCCAAGGAACACCCCTTTGACACAGCCAGAGTACTCAGTGCCATAAACCCCGACTACATCCGCCTGCGCACCCTGGCCATCGTTGAAAACACACCCCTCTACACCAAAATGCAGCAGGGTGCATGGGAGGAACAACCAGACGCAAATATCGTTGAAGAAGAAAAAATTTTAATAGAAAATCTCAACGGCATTGAAAGCAGGCTTTTAAGCGACCATTCTATGAACTTGCTGGGCGAGATCAATGGCAATCTGCCCCATGATAAGCCAGCCATGCTCCAGGTCATTGACCGCTTTCTGGCCCTCCCCGAGACAGAAAAAAACAACTTCATTCTGGGGAAAAGATGGGGCTTGTACAACAAGCTCAATGACTTGCAGGACCCGGAACGGCACGCGCGGGTTGAAAATACCTTGCAAAAACTACAAAGCCAGGGCACGCTTGAAGCAACCATAGCCAATCTAAAGTATCAAATGGTCAGGGTGTAGACCAGTTGACGAAATAGCCTGCACCTACATTTACCCAATACTAAGACTCCCACTTCTATAAGTGGGAGTTCCACTTTGCTGCTGCGCTGGAGGTGGATTCCCACCGAAGTCTCAATGTCCAGCTTGCCCCGTATGCTGAATACTTATTTTTAGGATATGGTACAATAAACGAAACACTTCTGGGAGGAAATACATTATGATAACCTTAATTGCAAGACTAAAGGCAAAACCAGGTAAAGAGGCCCTGCTGGCTGAGGAATGTGTAAAACTGGCAAAACATGTCCGTGAAAACGAGCAGGGGTGTTTAATGTACATACCCCACGTATCAACAGAAAACCCTGCAGAAATAATCTTCGTCGAAAAATATACGGACCAGGAAGCCTTTAACGCCCACGGTCAAACCCCATATTTTAAGGCGTATAAAGAGAACAGTGCTGAGTTAATAGATGGAAATTCTCAACTGCAATTTATGAAGGAATTAATTTAACTAGACAATCCTGGTTGTCCAATCTTCAACGTTCCAAACGTCAGTTACCCAGTCCTGATAAAAATCCGGGTCGTGGGACACTAAGACAACAGTCCCCTTAAATGCTTTTAAGGCTTTTTTCAACTCTGCTTTGGCATCCACATCCAAATGGTTGGTCGGCTCATCCAGTACCAGCCAGTTGACATCCTTTAATATCAGCTTACAGAGCCTTACTTTGGCATTTTCTCCGCCGCTTAAAACCATCATCTGGCTGGTGATATGCTCATTGGTTAAGCCGCACTTGGCCAGGGCTTGACGGACCTCACCATTGCCAAGGCCCGGATATTCGTTCCAAATCTCTTCCATTGCGGTGTTACTGTTATGCTCCATGCTTTCCTGCTCAAAATAGCCGGGATAGATATTCTCCCCTAAGCTCACTGTACCGGCATAAGGCTTTATCATACCCAAAAGCGTTTTTAGCAAAGTTGACTTACCCAGGCCATTGACGCCCCGGATGGCTATTTTTTGATTTCTCTCTAAAATAACATTCAAAGGCTTGGTTAAAGGTTCCTCATAGCCCAGTACCAAATCAACCGCCTCAAAAATAATTCTCCCGGGTGTTCTGGCCTCGGTAAATTTAAACACAGGCTTGGTTTTCACTCTGGGTTTTTCCAAGATATCCATCTTGTCCAATTGTTTCTGGCGGCTTTTGGCGCGCCCGGTAGTAGAAAACCTGGCTTTATTCTTAGCTATGAAATCTTCCAGCCTTTCAACTTCCTTCTGCTGCTTCTCAAAGGCTTTCAGATTCTGATTCTTTTTTAATTCATGCAGCTGCATAAACTCTTCGTAATTACCGGTGTACCTGGTCAGAACGGCATTTTCCACATGGTAAATGACGTTGACCACCTCATTCAAGAAAGGTACATCGTGTGAGACCAGAATAAAGGCATTTTCGTAATTCTTGAGATATTTTTTAAGCCACTCGATATGTTCAAAGTCCAAATAGTTGGTCGGCTCGTCCAAAATTAAAATAGAAGGATTCTGGAGCAACAGTTTGGTCAGCAGCACCTTGGTCCTTTGACCGCCACTTAAATCAGCGACATCCTTATCCAAACCAATATCGGCCAAGCCCAGGCCACCGGCAATTTCCTCAATTTTAGCTTCCAGGATGTAAAAACTGTTGCTCTCCAGGATGCTTTGGATTTCCCCCACATCTTCCATCATCCCGGCAACTTTAGCCTCGGACGCCTCGCTCATCTGCTCGTAAATCTGGAACATTTCCGCTTCCAAATCATACATCCCTTGAAAGGCTTCCCTCAGCACTTCTCTGATGGACTTTCCTTTGGTCAAAGCGGTACGCTGGTCAAGGTAACCAACTGTAACACGGTTTGACCATTCTACTTTTCCCCGGTCCGGTGTAAGCTTTCCGGTAATAATATCCAAAAAGCTGGATTTTCCCTCTCCATTGGCTCCCACCAGCCCTACATGTTCTCCCTTTAGCAGCCGAAAGGACGCCTCTTCCAAAATAGCCCTGGCGCCAAAGCCGTGTGTTACATTTTCTACGGTTAATATACTCATGGTTACTCCTTCAACCCTGATTATGTGAGCCCTAATTATTTTATATGTTGGTCTACCTTAAGTCAAAAGAGATTTTTAATGCTCAACTAAATACATCAGGTTGAAGCCATTTGTTTAGTTGTTTAAATAAAAAATATTTTTTTACTCCGGTCGGCCGTATACCAGTTCCCCGGTAACGCAGTTTATTATTTGCACATTTTCGCAGTAGCTTTCTTGTCTTAAGGCATATGCCTTGGCCTGGGTCAGACTGCGGAACCATCTTTGTTCTGCGTATACACAAACGATAAAGCCTGTTTTGCGGACCATTTTTACCTCCCTCTATTTCTTTATTTTCCATATGTTACCCCTT
>JAQVOH010000090.1 GCA_028702695.1 Desulfotomaculaceae bacterium | reverse complement strand
CAACAGCTGATTTGACAGAGCATTTTATAAGAGCGTTCGGCAGGGAGCTGAAGCCATATGAAGTTGGATATTTAACAAACCAGCGCAGTAATTTCCCGGAGGAATTGATTCTGGCTGCCCTGTCTATAGCCATCCTCCAGGACAAGCGCAGCATGGCCGGTGTTGGGAGTATCCTGACCAACTGGCAGTTGCAGGGTGTCCGGACTGTGACTGAAATCCCGCTGAAAAAATACGGGTAAAGCGGACTGGTATACGGCTAGCTTGCCGACAAAGCGTCAATCCTGTTCAAGTCGCGCTGGAGATTGGGACATATCTTTGGCTAGCGGGCATTCTTGCGCTTTTGCTATATGGGATTACCGGCTATCTGCATCTGAAAAAACGGGTCATGACCGCAATCCGTGTACATGACAATATTTACGAAACCGATCTTATCAAAACTCCGTTCGTGCTGGGATTCGTCCACACCAAGATATATATTCCCACAGGGCTTGGTGAAAAAGAGATCGAATACGTGATAAAGCATGAGCGGACGCATATCAAGAGCCTTGACTATCTGATAAAGCCGTTCGCCTTTTTGGTCGCGTGCGCGCATTGGTTTAATCCCATTGTATGGGTTTCCTACGCGCTTATGGCAAGGGATATGGAGCTGTCGGCGGACGAAAGCGTAATGAATCGTTCGGTTGTTGACATCCGGGGCTTGCCGGCGTCTGCGAAGTTATCAGTATCGCGATATTTAGAAAATCTTAAGATTTTAATAAAAGCTATAAAATGGATTTTTGTTTCGCGGTATAATAATTATGGGAATATATACTTAAAAGAAAGAAGCGGACACTTTTGGCTGCAAATATTTTAATAGTGGATGATGAACAAGCTATTGCCGATTTGGTTGAAGTTTATCTGAAAAATGAGAACTATAATATCTTTAAATTTTATAACGGCAAGGATGCCCTTAACTGTATTGAAAATAAAAAACTAGACCTCGCCATTTTGGATGTCATGCTCCCCGATGTAGATGGTTTTTCAATCTGTCAGCAAATCCGGGAAAAGCATAATTTTCCGGTTATCATGCTGACAGCCAAAGAAGAAGAAATCGATAAGATTACCGGGCTGACCTTAGGTGCGGACGACTATATCACCAAGCCGTTCCGCCCATTGGAACTTATTGCCCGTGTAAAGGCGCAGCTCCGGAGATATACCAAATATAATTCTGCGGAGCCAAACCAGGAAGAACACCTGATTGCCTTTTCCGGCTTGGTATTGGACATGGATACCCATGAATGTATGCTGAATGAAAAAAAGCTATCTCTGACTCCTACAGAATTTTCTATTCTTTGGGTCCTTTGTTCCAATCGCGGACGGGTGGTCAGTTCGGAAGAATTGTTCCATGAGGTATGGGGAGAGAAGTATTTCACCAATAGCAATAATACGGTAATGGTTCATATCAGACATTTAAGGGAAAAAATGCATGACAGCGCGGAACATCCGAAATATATCAAAACGGTATGGGGAGTCGGCTATAAAATTGAAAAGTAAGAGAGAGCAAAGAAGGAATGATTATACCAAATTAAAAAGTAAAGTATTTTTTCAAATGCTTCTGATTACAGTTGCCGCCGCTGTGACTGTTTATCTATTGCGCTATATCCTGCGTGGACTGATCGGAGATCGCATCGTTCGATTGTTAGTCAACGCTTTTCATTTTGAAAATTCGGACGCCCTGACAATCTATCAGTTGGTGATTCGCAACAATATGGAAGAGATCCTTTTTGTTGTAATCCTAATATTTTTAGTTATCCTTTTTCGATTTTCTGCTTCCTGGTTCACAAAATATTTTGATGAAATTAGCGCTGGAATGGATAAACTTGCTGAGGAATCCGATGTGGAAATTACCTTATCGCCAGAATTGGATTTTATGGAAAATAAGCTTAATCAGATAAAAATCAACTTGGAAAAACAAAAAAAAGCCGCGCTTGACGCCGAGCAGCGCAAAAATGCTTTAGTCGTTTACCTGGCTCATGATATCAAGACACCTTTAACCTCCGTCATCGGATACTTAAGTCTTCTCGATGAAGCGCCTGATATGCCTCCTGAACAGAAGGCCAAATATGTCGGTATTACCTTGGAAAAAGCTTATCGCTTAGAGCAGCTTATCAATGAATTTTTTGAGATCACAAGATTTAATCTTCAAACGATTGTTTTGAATAAAGAAAAAATCAATTTACTGTTCATGTTCCAGCAGATGGCGGATGAATTCTATCCAATGCTGACTCCACAGGAAAAGCAGGTGTCGGTCAATGTGCCTGACGGCCTCACTCTGTGGGGAGATGCAGACAAACTAGCCCGTGTGTTCAATAACATCCTGAAAAATGCGATAGCCTATAGCTATGAAAACAGCGTCATTGATATTTCTGCTCAGCAGCAAGATGAAAATATTATGATAACTTTTACGAATCAAGGTAATCCTATCCCACGAGAAAAACTGGAAACGATATTTGAGAAATTTTTTCGGCTGGACACATCCCGTTCTACCAATACAGGCGGCGCCGGGCTTGGACTGGCTATTGCCAAAGAAATCGTAAACGCGCATGGAGGCAATATTTTCGTGCAAAGTAATACGGAAAAGACAGTCTTTACTGTCGTGCTTCCACAAAAGCATTTTACATAACACTTCATACCTTTCCCAAACGTTATAAGAAAATCTTAAGAAATTCATAAGCTGGAATTCCAACATTGCTCCTTATTCTGTGGTTGAATTAATATCAGCACAGAATAAGGAGTTGTTTTATATGGTACGAAAAGCAAGAAAGGAAAAGCCAAAATCGCGGATATTACTGTCATACCTGCTGATGGTTGTCATAGTTGTCTTTGCATGTAAATACATCATTACCCCTGTCGCCCAACATTTATTTGACAAATACGTTGACGATAGAACCACGTCGGTACCCATATTGAAAACAGGGCATGACTCCGCTGCCCTTATATCGCCAGACAGGCTGAACAGTCCTCACGCAATCTTGATTCGTTTAAAAGAGCAGACTATTTTAATGCATAAAAATAGTGAAGAAAAAATCTATCCTGCTTCTTTAACTAAAATGATGACAGCCATTGTTGCGATAGAAAATTTACCTGATCTGAAGGGAGAAATCAAACTTACCAATTCTACGTTTCAGGGGCTGTACGGCGCAGATGCATCAATGGCAGGTTTCCAGCCGGGAGAGCAGGTAAAAGCAATCGATCTGTTATACGGGGTATTGCTGCCGAGCGGTGCGGAGTGCGGTGTTGCACTTGCTGATCAGATTGCGGGATCAGAGCAGAATTTTGTAAGAATAATGAATCAAAAAGCGGCAGATCTTGGTATGAAAAATACCCATTTTGAAAATGCGACCGGACTTCACAATAAAAACCACTACACAACAGTCAAAGATCTGGCTATTCTTCTTAGCTATGCTTTGCAAAATGATACTTTCCGGGAGATTTTTACTTCATCACGCCATTCCACACCGCCAACGAATAAGCACCCTGGCGGGATAACCTTTTACAATACCATGTTTGAAGAACTCAACAATCAAAACATTATTGGTGGGGAAATTTTAGGAGGGAAAACTGGGTATACCGATGAGGCCGGTCTATGTCTCGCGAGTCTCGCCATAGTGGGTAAACAAGAATATATTCTGATTTCAGCTGGTGCAAAAGGAGATCACCATTCGGAACAGTATAATATTACCGATGCATTAGCTGTATACAGCTGTATACAATAGTATAGGAAAATAGGAGGATGAGTATGTCAAAAGCAAGAAAGATGCTAAGTGACTGGAACACGCCGTATATTCAGTCGCTTATGAAATTAATTGAAACGCAGAGTAAGGCAACGCTTGCGATTTGGGCTGTTGATTATTCCGAGCGGGTTATATTGCCGCTGTGGAGCAAGTACTATCCGGATGACCTGCGTCCGCAAAACGCTTTAAACGCCGCTCACGAATGGCTGTCAGGTACAATCAAACTGCCGCAGGCGAAATCGGCAATCCTCGAGTGCCATGCGGCCGCCCGTGAAGCAGACGGAAATCCTGTTGCACAGGCGGCGGCGAGGACAATAGGTCAATGCGCATCGACCATCCATTCGGCACGGCATTGTATCGGGCTTGCCTTTTATGGAGCGATAGCGGTCGCTTATGACCGGCTTGGGACTGATGCGCCGTGGGGACAAATCGAGCAATGCGCCGCCGAAGAGTGCAGACGTATGGAAGCCGCCTTGCGTGCCGTTGCCGTGGAGAACGAGCCAAACCCTGCGAAAATCGACTGGAAATGCTGACTATGCCCCCACCGGGGCCGGGACATTTCATGTGAAAATGATCAGGGGTGATGTTATGGACAGCTATACAAAGGAAGAATTGGAAGAAGCTCTACAAATTGTTTCTTCAGCTATCAGTAGATGTGAAAAAATACAGCAAAAATTTGTGGAGGGTACCTCTCAGCACACACTCCTTAAGAACAGGATAAAAGCACTGTATATTTCAAAATCATTGATAACAGATGAAAATGTTATGGACAAATATACAAAAGCAGAATTGATAGAAGCACTACGACCCGTATCTTCAATTATAAGCAAATGTGAAAAAGCACAGCAAAAATTTGCGGAGGGTATCTCTCATCACACCCGCTTCAAGAAAATGATAAAAACAATGTATATTTCAAAATCATTGATAACTGATGAGATTAGTAAAAGAGGTTAAGTTCCAGTATGTCGGTGATACTGGAAAATTATAGTTTGATCGGGTATTACAAAATATATCTCTATTATTTTTTTAACAAGATGGAAAGTTAGCTTGACATAAGGATCAATAAGTGTTATTTTGTTAATGTAAAGCATGCTTTCCATAAATAAAGAAAGGGATGTAACTTTTGAAAAATAGGTTAGAAGAAATTCGAAAGCAGCAAGGAATTAAACAAGAAGAATTAGCGGCTGCTTTAGAAGTATCTAGACAGACGATTGGTTCTTTAGAGAATGGTCGATACAATCCATCTATTATATTAGCATTTAAAATAGCACGATATTTTGATATGCGAATCGAAGAAGTTTTCATTTATGAGGAGGAATTATAATGCTAAAGAAAACGTCATTTTATGTCTTAAAAATTTTATTGGGAATTGGGCTGATCGGCACAAGTTTTTTGTTTTGGGCAGAAGATAAAAATATCTCAGCAGTCTTGATTGGGATTGGATTGTCATTAGGTGGTAGCAGTATTTTTTATCTATACATCAAATACTTCCAGCAAAAACACCCTGAAATTAAGAAGCAGCTTGAAATTGATTATAATGATGAACGCAATAAAATAATTCAGAATAGAGCAAAGGCAAAATCGGCTGATATTATCCAGTGGTTTATTATCGGATTAGCATATGTTTTGCTTTTATTTGATTATCCATTATGGCTATTTGGAATGACCGTTGGAATTTTCCTTTTATATTACTTAATATCAGTTTACTTTGTGTTTAAATATCAAAAAGAAATGTAAGATTCATTCAAGAGGCCGTCGTACTTGCCAAAGCCTGTTCAGAAATACCTTGCTTATGTGGGTGCTCTGATAAGCCGGTAAGTAATAAGGACTCTTGCAAGTCTTTTAAAAGTCTTTTATAATTAACTTAAAAATTATTTGGGGGATAATCTTATGGAAACCCTGGATTTGACCACTGATATTCAGCCAGTTACCGAATTTCGCTCCAATACCTCTGAAATGCTTGAAAGCTTAAAGAAAAACCGCCGTACGATTATTTTAACACAGCATGGCCGGCCGGCCGCTGTACTTGAATCTGTGGAAGAGTACCAGCGAAAACTGGAGGAGTTGCGTTTTATGAAAGGGCTTGTGGCGGGGTTGCGGGACATTGAGTCTGGACAAGTGGTAGAGGGGGAAGATTTTTTCAAGAGCTTAAAAAGCAGAATTGCAGATGGTAAATAGCAAATGACTAAGAAAAGGTTTTTTCTTACTAAACAGGCTACTTTGGATATCCAGGAGATAACGGAGTATATTGCCCGGGATAGCATAGAAAACGCGATCAAGTTTGCGGACGAACTTCTTGAAGTATGTCGGAGCATACCGGAAGTGGGGCATCCCGAAATCCGGGAAATCATCCACAAAAATTATCGCTTGGTCTATACGCTTCGTAAGGAGAAAATATTTATTCTGCAAGTTTTTAATGCCGCAAAGCTATTTCGCATGCAAAACATCGAGCTCGAATAGGTTGTTCTTTGACAGATCGTACTTTGACACACTGTACTGCCAGCTGCTTACAGAAGAAGCACAGGGGGACGGTTCTCATGTGTTAAAAAAATAGTAGCACCCGAGAACCGTCCCCGTGTGCTGGCCCGAAGCCAGTAGAATAACCAGTTGCCTGGTGTATCCCTGCCAAAAGCATACCTGGGAGTCCTTGAAAAAACGCGGCATGCTTTACCACCGTGCTGCTCTCAATGTCGGCAGAAGAAGCGTCAACCTGGTACTGATGGCCATTCCCATGGAAGCTGAGGTAGAGGAAATGGTTCAAACCCTGGCAGCGGCAGTAAGTTAAATATCTAATTTCATCGAGCGGAGATAGATATGAATGCTGAAGAGCTAAGGAAACTCTTTTCAAATATCAATACCTGGAAACGCAATGGAGAAAGGGCCACACAAGCCATTGCTGATTCTTTATGCCCTTGGACGGCTGGATAGAAAAGCATATACTCGAAAAATTTACCGAGTCAGGTTGGGATTTGATTTCGATCCCGTCAATAGCATGGATCGAGGGCGGATGTTGATATCCGGGGCGGTTATTCCAATTTCCTTCTTGCGCTGTCGGCTAAAAAAAGCGGGCTTCTCAGCCCACTTGCCTTTGGTGAAACGGGAGTAAAGGAGAGGGTGAAAAATGTGTTGCATTATAAAAAGCCCGCGTTTTGGGTAAGCGTTGTGGCAATTGTGGTTGTTGCTGCGGTCAGCCTTTCTCTTGTTGTCAGCAGGCAAATGTCACATCAAGGCACCGGGCTAAACTCAATATCAGAAAGTCCTTCAGGTACACCGGAAGCGTCATATCATACGGAGTATAACAGAGTAAAAATTGAGTTTCTCTCCGATATGATAGGCTTTAAGTCGGCAAACGAGTTTGAGACAACCGATTACAAAACAGTAGCATACATTGATTCAACGCTAAGAACCAGTCAAACTCCTACGCAAGAGGATAACTTGGACAACAATCATACTAATCAGTATACGATAAAACTGTCTAATGACATTGGCGGATATAGCTGCAAGCTTTACTATGATAAGCTGTATAAAAAAGCCTATATCGTACAAGACGGCGGTCTTTACGAGGCAGGGACAGATTTTGCGCGTTATATCAATTCATTTCTGGAGAACACAAACATCACCGTCCATATGGATGACGCCGATGCTGTGGCGCTGTTTCAGACATATGGTTGGACGCTCGATTATCAGATTAGCGCAATGAAAAACAAGCTCAACAACATCAATGCCTTAACTGGTTTTAATCCAAACGCATATTATTTCGCTTATAATAATGAACTTTCAAAGGATATCGGCCTGGATATTAGCGGATACTCCAATACTGCAAACATTGACGTTAAAATTTATAGGATTCATGAGAGTATGCCGCAGGAGTTTTATCCGATACAGAATTGCAGAGGTATTGTTGTGAAAAACGGCGACAAAATAATCGGTGCATTCATCGCTGCTGGACGACACAGCGCTTTTAACGCTTGCAGTCTGAAAGGAAATAGCTTTGAAAAAGTGACAGGGCAAACCCTTAACGAATGGCTTGTGAAAATGATTAAAACAGACAGCCTTGAAGAAAGACTATCCAAATTAGAGCCAGAACAGGTTATTGAGGAATATTTCACGGCACTGGATAATAAAGATGCTGAGGTAGCAAAATACTGTATCTCGAAAAAAACTCTGCTGGGTTATTTAACATCAAATATGCTAAACGAGGAATTGTTTAATGAGGGGGTCAGATTACCTTTAACGGGTGCCGGTATCGGAGCTGCATCAATTTTTGATAATTTGAAGTCCGCAAGACTATTGAAAGTCGAACTGATTGACGAGCTTGAAAAAGACACTAAAATCTTTAGGGTAACGGCGGACCTTCAATACAATAAGGAGTGGGCCGGCAGCAATGGAGAGCAGTTTTGGGATTGTAGCATGGTTTATGAATCTCCTCAAACGGGATGGAAAATAGAAGGTTTTGGACATTAGAGATTATTGCATAGCAGGAAAACTTGAAAGGATTACAAATCAATGCAATATGTACAAATCTCCATAGCCAGTTAAAGGACTGGACAGTCGATTACGTTGCGTTTCCACGAAGTTCCTTGCAAATAACCTTACTGGTTCAATTGAGAATGAAGGAATAATATAGGTTGCATGGTATTTAAACGGTAATGCAGCATGAATAAACAAGAGGCTTAACTGATAAATCAAGGCAGGGGTGAAGTCGCTTGAAGAAACTTAAAATTCTGAAAAGAAATCGCATCAATCATGCCCTGGAAAGCATTTTTGACTATCCGCTGACCATAATAGAAGCCCCGATGGGCTACGGCAAGACCACGGCGGTCAAAAATTTTCTGACATCAAAACGCAACCCCGTCCTGTGGCTATCCTTCCTCGCCCCGGAGGATACGGTAACCTTCTTTTGGGACAGGCTGGCGAATCAGATCGGCAAATTGGATGAAGCAATAGGGCAAAAGCTGAAAAGCCTCGGTTTCCCCTCAGACGCGTCCCAGGTGGCATATTTCCTGTCGATATTAAACGATATGGACTATGAGGAAAATACAGTCCTGGTGATCGATGATTTTCACCTCGTCAAGAGCCTGCAAATTGGTCAGCTTCTTGCCCATATCGTCAAAGAAGAACTGCACAACCTCCATATCGTAGTCATCACCAGGGATACAACCAACCTTGATTTTGCGGAGCTCATCGCCAAGGGAATCTGCCACATCATATCACAGCAGACAATCAGTTTCACTGATGATGAAACCAGGGACTACTGCTCCATGATGGGTTTCATGCCCACCGAAAGCGACCTGGCAAAAATTTGCGAATACACCGACGGCTGGATCTCGCTGATCTATCTGATCCTGCTCGCCCTGGAAAAAGGCATCCCAGTGGGTATGAACAACGCCATTGACGAGCTAGTGGAAAAAGTTATCTACAATGCCTACGATGAACATATCCGTCAGTTTTTGTTAAAGCTCTCGGTGATGGACAGCTTCACGGCGAAGCAGGCCTTGTTCGTATCGCAGGAAATCAGCTCGGATGAGTATTTAAAAAGGCTATGCAGGGAAAACGCCTTCATCACTTATGACGAGTCAGCCCGCGCTTACAAAATCCACAATGTGCTGCTTGATTTTTTACGAATCAAGCAGGTTGTTAATATGGAACTAAGGGAGCTTTACCGGCGGGTGGGTGAATGGCACTTTCAGCACAAGGCGTATATCCCCGCCTATGAATATCTCTACCGCGCGGGAGAAACGGAACGCATTCTATCCCACTTAAACGATGAGGGTACGGTTACCAATGCCCATGCGGAATTTGAAGGTTATATGGCAATGTTTAAAGACGCGCCCCGTGAGCTTCTCCAGAAATATCCCAATGCTTATCTGCAATATATCAGCCTACTGCTCCTCAGTGGAGACGCCGGGGTTAGCCTGGATGGTGTAACAC
>JAQVOH010000015.1 GCA_028702695.1 Desulfotomaculaceae bacterium | reverse complement strand
TTTAAAAAAACAGTAAAAGAAGTAAATCTTGAAACAAGGGGACTCAACATAATAATTTTTGTTTTGAGCTTAATTTCTTTAGTCATTTCTTTAAAGCTATTTTGGAATTTGGGTGTATATGTAGATGAATACGGCTCTTCTGCTGTTCTTGTAAATGGTGGAGAGTTTTGGTTATCTATGAATTGGCTAAGGTTAGGTTTGCTTCTTGTTCTCTGCATAATTTCTGGATTCAAACTAATTAAGCATTCAAAATGAGCATCTAGTACAATGTCAACTCTTAAACTATAAAATAAAGATCATTTTTGTGGTATACTCTTCCTAACGGAGGTGGATGCCATGCCAAAGGTAAAGAAGGAGCAGCCTCGCTGCTCCTTCGTAATAGTAGAACTGTTGCTATTTTTTACTTAGCTTCTTAATTTCTTCTTCGACTTCCTGAGCCCCTTCTTCGTAGAATTTTTCCTCGTCTGGTTCGATTTGTTTTAGTAATCTCAGGAATTCACCAGCATGTACGCGTTCTTCGTTGGCAATATCCTTCAATACTTCAATTGCCAATTCATTGTCTGTTGATTCAGCAAGCTGCATATAAAGTTGAATGGCTTCGTATTCAGCAGATACCATGAAACGGATTGCCCTAACTAATTCGGCGTCAGTAAGTTTGCGATCTTTTGCGAGACCTGAAAACGGGTTTCCAAAATCAGGCACTCATCATTCCTCCTTTGTTAAGTATTCCAGTATCTTTATCATTGCTCTGAAAGGCGAACATAAGTAAGGCATCAAAACGATAATATGTATTTGTTATCTTTTAAATTAATTATACTTCTGGAACAGTTGCATGACAAGAAACGTTATATTTTGTTTTGCAATGCCTCTTTTGAACATAGCTTTTCCAGTCTTCAGCAAATTCAACAAGAAAATTCTTGAACCTAGTATAGCTGTGCCGCTTCCGGTTTTAAATCCACTATGAAAATTACAGAAAAGATAGTTCCTTCTGAGTTGGTTTTTACATCAATTCTGGCGTTGTGTCTGGTGGCAATGCTGTAACACACTGCCAGACCCAAGCCCGTGCCATTTTCCTTGGTGGTAAAGAAAGGGGTACCCAGCTTTTGAAGTACATCATCCTTGATCCCCTCACCCCGGTCTTGTACTGATAAAACTATCTTTTCGCCTTCCATATGTGTTCTGATCGTAAGAGTGCCGCCAGGCGCCATTGCTTCCAGCCCATTGCGGGCAAGATTAAGGATTAATTGCCGGATTTCTTTTTCATCCAGGAGTAAATCTGATACTTCCATAAGCACCAAGGTAGCAGCTTTATCGGAGCGCGTTGCGTCGGCTTGTATTAATGGGAATATGGCTTTCAGGATAAAATTGAGATTTTGCTCCTTAAGCTCAATGGCCTTGTTTTTTGCCAGGGACAGGTATTCTGATATGATGGCATTGGCCCTATCCAGTTCTTCAATCATCAGGTCAAAATATTCCCTATACCCGGCGCAGTCCTCCTTATCCCCAAGAATCTGCAGAAAGCCGCGCACTGTGGTCATTGGGTTCCTGATTTCATGCCCTATGGCGGCTGCCATTTCACCCACCAGGTTTAGTCGATCCAGACGCAACATTTCTTCTTTCAACTGTTTGAGTTCGGTAATATCTATACCCATAATTAAAACCTGCGGGGAACCATCAATATCATGGAACGGATAACCATACAGCTGGTAAGTGCCACCACTAATCCTTCTCTCCCATTTATCAGGCGTCCATTTCTCAAAGATTTGCATGACATGGCATGATTCACATGGTTCTTTTCTCTTATGAATAACTTCATAACAGTGTTTGCCAACGCCTTCACCAAAACGCTCACAATAAGCGTTGTTGGCGAAACGGATAGAATAATCCGACGCCAAGAGCAAAATATTGGCTGGTAAACAATGCAAGACGGTAAAAAGCCTGCGTCGTTCAGCTTCTGTAGCTTCTTCCGCCCTTTTTCGTTCCGTAATGTCATTTATAGCAATGAACACGCAACATTCACCGTTAAGTTTCACTACCTCTGCTGATACCAGTCCTAAACGCACCTCGCCTGACTTAGCCAGAAAACGGCTTTCCAGATTATGTACCCTTTTCTGTTCGTGCAACAGCTCAGCTATCTTGGTATGGGTCTGCGGTTCCACCCAAAACGCCAAATCTGACACCGTGCGGTCTTCTACCTCCGCACGGCTATACCCCGTCGCATGAAAAAAGCTGTCGTTTGCGTCAACAAACCTTTTGTCTGCAAGCCTGTATATAGCAATCATGCTCGGGCTGGCATTAAAGGCTTTGGAGAACCTTTCCTCAGACAACCGTAACGCTTCTTCCGCCTGTTTACGCTCGGTGATATCAAATCCAAGCACCAGCACCAGCTGTGCTCCGTCGATATCGAAGTAGGGATAGGCGTTTATCTCATATATACGGCCATCAGATTCCTCCATCTCAAACATTGAAGGGCTATTCGCATTAAAGACACTAAATGTATGACATTCTAAACAGGGTTCTTTACGCTCATGCAGAACCTCGTAACAGGGTCTTCCCCCCGGCTTACCAATGTGCTCCCAGAAATAGCGGTTAGAAAATTGGAAGGAATGATCCGGCGTTAGAAGATATACAAGTGCCGGGAGCCCATCCAGAAGGGAAAAGAGCCTGCGACGTTCTGCTTCTATATACGCTTGTGCCCGCTTGCGTTCGGTTATATCTACAATCACCCCTACTAAGCCGGCTAAAGTGCCATCCATACTGGTATAGGTAGCCTTGTTAAATTGGATATCACGTCTGGTTCCATCAGCAACCCTGAAAGCAGCCTCATAGATCTGGACGCCCGGTTCGCGGAGCAAATCCGAGTCCTTCTCAAAGTAAATATCCGCCAGATCACTGGGATATACATCGTAGACGGACTTTTTTATGATAGCCTCCTTAGCCAAACCGATATAGGACTCGTAAGCCGTATTACACCCCAGGAACAGACCTTTAACATCCTTATAAAATATGGGATTGGGTATGGTATCTATTAATCGTTGCATGAAATGATATTGTTCTTGTAATGACTGCTGTTCCGGCAACCTCTCCGGCTTTTGCATTGACTCTTCAGCATGTATACGGTCAGTAATACCAGAAATTGTAACTATGTATCCCAGGACTTTATGGTCAGCGCCCAGGAAAGGAGCAATTTGCCCTATGGAATTGACAACTCCACCGTCTTTACGTAGAAGCCGCAACTCACTGCTGTAGGGCTCCTGGTTTTCCCTACAACGTGTCCATTCTTTAACGACTCTATCTCTATCTTTTGGGTGTATGGCCTGGAGCCACCCTAAGCCCCGTATTTCCTCTGAAGAATAACCTGTAATCCTGCTTATTGGTTCATTTGAATATACACATAACGCTTGCTGGCTTATCTGACATAATCCAAGCTCATTCATAAATGCAAGTCCTTCCCTCACCGTGACAGCCTTAACAGTTAACACTACTACTTATTTTTGACATTTACGAACAAATTACCTTCGGGAAACCTGTCGATTACTGCCTGTAATTGCAATTATCACCCAAAAGGCATGCGCTTACGATATACATTTGCTCCTCTTCATTCTGCTAAATGCCCGCTAGTATTATGGCACATTAGGAAAGTTACTTATACTTTATCGCTTATTTGGATAAAATAAATTTACATGAAAGGGGAATAGATTAATGGAAGAAAAAAATAAAAAAATGCGCCCAAAATCTGATGATGATATACTATATGATTCTGATTTAGACATAGTTGCATCAGCCACTGATTGCACCGGCTTAATGCCAACCCCGCCACTATCAGTGGCTGAAGCAGAATCATATACTGAGATTTATGACGTTCCACAGCCTAAAGTAAAAGCTGACAATGATCTACAATGAATTATTAGGCTAACATGCACAAAGTCCTGCTCAGTGTAGATGCCGACCTCAAGGCAAGGCCCTTTACCATTAAAAAAGCCTTTCGATTACCGAAAGGCTTTTTTTACTAGTTCATTTAACCAATACCATATAGACCTAACCCATAGCCAGCTTTCTTTCACTCTCCCGGCTGGGGGCGTAGTCTTCATTATTAAACGCCTCTCTCTTGCCGGAATATTTCATACGCAGTCTCGTTTTTTCAATCTTGCCGGTTGGGTTTCTGGGGACCTTATCGAAGAAAACCTTAACCGGCCTTTTGTACCTGGGCAGATCTTTACAGAATTCAATTACCAAAGCCTCTGTAAGTTTCCTGCCGGGTTTGGTCTCCACGATCGCCACAGCAATTTCCCCCAGGCGAATGTCGGGCAGACCGATTACAGCGACATCCTTGATATCGTCATGGGCTTGCAGGAAATCTTCAATTTCTACTGGGAAGATATTCTCCCCGCCGGATATAACGACATCTTTCTTGCGATCCACAAGGTAGATAAACCCGTCTTCATCCTGTCGCGCCATATCCCCGGTATGAAGCCAGCCGTTTTTCAAAACTGCCCCGGTGGCCTCCGGGTTTTGATAATAACCATTCATCACGCCAGGTCCGCTTACAAGCAATTCCCCAACCTTGCCGATTGGAACAGGACTGTCGTGCTCATCGACAATCATTGTTTGCCAGTTAAAGCCGGGCCGGCCGATAGCTCCAACCTTGTGGATGTTTTCAATGCCAAGATGGACGCAACCCGGTCCGGTTGACTCACTCAAGCCGTAATTGGTATCGTAGAGCTGACCAGGAAAATACTTCTGCCATCTGCGGATCAAGCTCGGAGGCACCGGCTGGGCGCCAATATGCATCAGCCGCCACTGCACCAGGCGATACTTTTCAAGGTCAATTTCCCCGCTTTCAATGGCGTCAAGGATGTCCTGTGCCCACGGGACCAGCAGCCATACGATGGTTGCGCGCTCTTCCGATACCGCCTCAATAATCCAGCGGGGGTTCAAACCGCGCAGGATAACAGCTTTAGAGCCGACAAAGAGGCTGCCGAACCAGTGCATTTTAGCCCCTGTGTGGTACAGCGGGGGAATACAAAGAAAATTGTCCTCATGAGTCTGGAGATGATGGCTTTTTTCCGTGATGCAGGCCGATACAAGGTTGGCGTGGGTCAGCATAATAGGCTTAGGCGTCCCGGTAGTACCTGAGGTAAAATAAAGCGCAGCTTCATTATAATCGAAAATGGTAACCTTGGGTGCGTCAGCTGGAAACTTAGCCAGTAGTTTTGTATAATTTTCAGCTATTTCAGGGCAATCTTCACCTACAAAAATAAAGCTTTCGGTACAGCTGAGCCCACCGCTGATTTCGTTGATTTTTTCTCGAAACTCGGGTCCGTAAACAAGCACCCTGGCATTGGCAGTCTCGATACATTTTTTGATTTCTTTCACTGTAAACCGGAAGTTCAGCGGCACGGCCAGTGCTCCGGTTTTCAGAATGCCAAAATAAACAGGAAGCCATTCCAAACAGTTCATCATTAGAAGAACAACTTTGTCTCCCTGCCCAACACCGCGTGACAATAAAAGGTTTGCCATTTTGTTGGCCGAGTCTTCAAATTCCAGCCAGGTTATCTCTCTTCGTCCACCTACAGCCGGCTCACGCTCGATTAGAGCAGTTTCTCCAGGGTACAGCTGTGCGTTACGACAAAGCATTTCTGTTATAGGCATAAAAAAACAACCCCCCACCGTGCTACCATTCTACAAGATCCCTCTTCCTTATGTATTTTTTTGCAAATTGTGACATGACATCAACAATGAATATATTCTACAGCATAATTATTTTCCCTGCAATGGAATATCGCTAAATATGGCCCTGAATACTCTGCATGAAGCTGTGAATTTTCTCTGGATCCTTATGGCCTGGGCTCGCTTCAACCCCAGTCAAGACATCCACTGCAAAAGGGTGGGTCTCATGGATTAACGCAAGGATATTCGTTGGACTTAGGCCACCCGCCAGGATCACCGGCAGAGCGCTCTCTTGTTGTATGGTCCGAAAGGTTGCTATGTCAACCAAAACTCCTGAACCACCTGGCCTGGCTGCGGTATAGGAATCCACCAGCAGCGCCGCTACTCCGGTTTTGGCCAGCGCCCGGGCTGCCTTGACAGGCTCAGCAAGTTCAAAATCACAATTCCCGTTACCATCCATACGCAAAGCCTTGATGGTTTTAATCCCTCGTAATTTGAACTGCTGGGCTAATTCTTTTACCTCCTGCAGCGTTTCTTGATAATGAAGTTGGACTACGTCAGGACAAGTTTCATTGACGATCTTCCATACCTTTTCCACCGGCCCACCGGTGACCACACAGGTGCTGACAAAGGGAGGAACCCCTTCAATGAGCCCCCTGGCTTTGGCCGTGGTCAGGTTCCAGGGTACCGGTATTAGCATATCAGCGCAGATCCTTTTCCGGTGGCAGCACCTTACCCATTACCGAATGAAACAAAGGCGCATAAAGAAAGGCAATCCCTATGTCTTCAATCAGCTTCTCGACACTTTTAGGACTTTGATTGATTTCTACATCCAGCGCTTCCAAAACATCAGCGCTGCCGGAAAGGCTGGAGATGGACCGGCTGCCGTGCTTCGCCACCGGAATACCGGCGGCAGCTGCTACAAAGGCTACCGAAGTGGAGATATTAAAGGTGCTCAGTCCGCCACCGGTACCACAGGTATCCATGAGTTCATCTTCTACCGCTGGGGAAATTTTAATACAATTGTCACGCATCGCTTGAGCAATGGCCGTAATTTCCGTCAACGTTGGTCCTTTCATTAAAAGAGACACTTGAAAGCCTGCAATCTGCACATCACTTAACTGGTCATTTTTAATTGCCACAATCAAGCTGTATATTTCTTCTGCCGTTAGGTCTTTTTTTGTGGTCAATTTCTGTTAAATATTTTTAATCAATTAAATCTCTCCCTTTATATATATAATTTCGACTATTCAATGGCCTGCTTCATGACCCATACCCGGATAGTCAAGCCCCGCCGAAATGGAATATACCGGGGCAATCTGACCGTACTGATCTTGACAAAAGTAGGACTTCATGCCGTGGAAAATACCGACCGTGCCGGTTGCTATGGTTGCAGCAGACTTATCAGTAGCAACACCATGTCCGGCTGCCTCGCAGCAAATGAGACGGACGTTTGCATCTTCGATGAAATCATAAAACAGTCCCATCGCATTGCTGCCGCCGCCAACACAGGCCAGCAGCACCTCGGGAAGCCTGCCTTCCTTTTCCAGCAGCTGCTGTTTGACCTCGCGGCCAATGACGTTTTGAAAATCGCGGACAATGGTCGGGAACGGGTGCGGGCCCATCACAGAGCCAAGCACATAGTGCGTATCTTGGACACGCTGGGTCCACTCACGCATCGTTTCATTCACGGCATCTTTCAGTGTTTGCGTGCCGCTGGTCACCACATGCACCTGTGCGCCCAATAGCTCCATGCGGAAAACATTGAGTGCCTCTGACGGTCTGTGTCCTCCTTGCCCATGTATATTTCACAATCCATTCCCATCAGGGCGGCGGCTGTTGCCGTGGCAACACCGTGCTGTCCGGCGCCGGTCTCTGCGATGACGCGGGTTTTGCCCATACGTTTGGCCAGAAGTACCTGCCCCAGCACATTGTTGATCTTGTGAGAACCGGTATGATTGAGGTCCTCGCGTTTGAGATATATCTTCGCGCCACCCAGATCGCGGGTCATCTTATCCGCATAGTAGAGCAACGAGGGCCGTCCGGCATAATTTTTGAGCAACTCCTCAAGTTCCTGTATAAATGCCGAATCGTTCTTATAACGGTCGTAGGACGCTTCCAGTTCAAGGACTGCGTTCATCAGCGTCTCGGGAATATATTGACCCCCATGCCTGCCAAACCGACCTTTTAACATTTTTCAAGCCCCCTTTCATTTACACTAGAAGTAGGATTCTTAATCAATACAAATAAAAAAGCCTTTGCCCCCTTATAGGGACAAAAGCCTAAGCTTCTGCGATACCACCCAAATTGACGATTTACATCGCCCACTCATTTTGCATACCATCATATGCACCCCACTGATAACGGACAGGGTTCCCGTCAGCGTCTACTCCCAGCGACTGGTTTCAAGCTGCCCTCGCAAGTCCATTCGGAAAAATCTGTGCTGCTGAATTCACACCAGGTATCAGCTCTCTGGATACACCCAATTTTTCGTACTTCTCTTGCTCAACGGTTTATGTATTTTTTAGTAGTATAGCGTAGATAGTTCCGGTTGTCAACCTGCTTTATTAAATATATTAACTCATGCGCGGAAGAAATCAGCAAAATTATCAATGGGCGAGGAGCAAATAGCAAATATTTATATGCTAAAATAGCTAGATAAAGCTTTATTATTGAAAAAGGAATTATAAACATGATAATATATCACCAGGACAGTGAAAATTTGAACATCTGGGGGTTGAATAAAATGTTCAAGATCGAGATTTCCCAAGACGCCAAGAAATATATTCTCGATAGGTCTGATTCCGTTACTGTGGATCTGGTCATGGTGAGCGGGTGAGGGGGAGTAGTTAATGAGCCTGCCGTGTCCGCAGGCAAACCGCATTTGCCCGAAAAGTTCGACGAAGTTATTGCCGACGGGATTAAGGTTTATATTTTCAAGGAGGCCGTTGTTGACCCGGAGGGGATTAAGATATCCCGGGTGGGCGCCTGGGCTCTATTTCATAGACTGCAGGTCGAAGGGCTGATCTATGAACAACCTATCGCAGGTTGATGAACACTGTCCAACAGGAAACGAGTGGATATAAGCAAGCGAGGTTCCGGTGGTGACCCGGAACCTTATTTTATATTTCTATATAATTTCATTCCGTTTTTATGCTCTCATCCTTACTATAGAGGCAATGTAAAGTAACGAGGTTATAAAGAAGTTAACAAAGATTATTGAAGGAGAAAAGATCTCATCAGAGAATCTTTGGAGATCAATAAGATTATCCCAGGATAGTATTGATAATGAAGTTATTATTACCCCCATAGGCAAAACAACAGGACGATAATCACAAATGTTAAGCCACTGGGATAACCCAAGGACACCAGCGTAAAAAAATGTACTTAGTTTCATTAGCATCCCGGCAACCCAAATCACCATAAATACAGCTTCTTGTCGTTCTAGAATGGGAGCATAGGAAATATCTACGTTTCTGGCTAGCGAAAACATCGGAAAAAGATTTCGCTGCGTAAAGTTCACGCCCAAAACCCCGATCGCTCCTAATATAATTAATTCCATAATCAAAAAAAGAAAAATCACGGCCAAAACATTTGCCTTCTTGACTTTCCCTTTATCACTTATGAACGGTATGAGCATCATAATGATGGCACTTTCCCCTAACCAGCTTGCCGGGGAAAAAGAACCCCGGATGACCGCTCCAAGACCAGAATCAAATACTGGAAGAAATCTAACAAACTGAATATCTTTGGCTGTTAATATGAAAATAGCCGCCAGTCCGATTAACATCCAAATTATGATAATGTCATTTACCCTAACTAACACTTCCAGCCCTTTATAAATGACATAACAAGACAGTAATGTTACGATGATGATAAAGACTAACATGGGTGTTCTAACCATGTAGACTGAGTTCATTAACTCTCCAAACTGCCTTTGAACAAAGTAAGCAACATAAAAAAAATAAAATACATAAATAAATCCAATAAACTTTCCTAGAGGCTTTCCTAAAATTGTTACAGAAAATTGAATTATTGTTTCATTAGGAAATTTCAAACCAAGACCAGAAGACATATAAGCAACGAATACTCCAAATATCATGGCTATTATGAGAGAGAGCCAAGCATCTTGGGCTGCCTTTTGAGCGGTAATTCCTGGAACGAAAAGAATTGCGGTAGCTAATACAGTACTAATTACATATTTCATTGCTTGGGTTGAAGATATTTGTTCCTGATTTCTCAAAAGCTACCTCAATCCCATGAAAAATATTGATATTATTTTTTCCCGCATAATAAAATTTTATGTTATGTTACAATATAAAAAAGCCCCGCTCCGGAGAGCAAGGCATACATCAAACTGCAAAAACCGCCTCATACGGCGACTCTGTTACAATCTGCTAACAACTCATTCAACTTCTGGTTAAGCTCCAGCACCTTAGCATAGCCAACCTCGTCAGCCACCAAAAGGTTTATTTCAGTCCGCAAGCTTTCCATTGCCATAATTAGTTTATCGCTGGACATATGCTCACTCCTTTTCAAACCCGTTTACAATATATTACCGCAATACTATACTCTAGGCAATAGTATTTTCATGCATATTACCACCTGGTAATTTTAATATCCATAAAAAGTGCTTGTTTGTGGATTGGTTGGCATAATTACCCTAAATACCCGTAAATTCTCTCTTATTTATATTGATCTCGGATTTTTTTTGATTTTGCAATATATAAGCCCTTCCATATTTATTACACTTCCAATACTATCTTGCATTTTTCGAGTAATTGAGCTTGTCAATGGAACTGACTAATATCTCGACACACAACGACATTATTAGATAAAGGAAAACCTCTTTTTCTGTGGAAATGTCATTATGGATGACTTTAGTAGGAAAGGAGGTGGCATGTTGGTAAAAGGAAGTAACCCAAAACGCTCAGCTGATTCACAAATACACCATGACAACATGGTTAGATATATTGCTAATGATTTAGCTTCCAGAGGATATAGCGTACATGCTGATCATATTAATTGGCACAAAGGCCCCTTTCGTGAAATCAACGGTTATATACCAGATATAACTGCTATAGATACCGATAGTTCTCTTATATTTGAAATCGAAACATGTCTAACTTATAGTGATGATCATACCAAGGATCAACTTACGGCCTTTGATAAAAAGGCTGGTACTTATATCATCATCCCACCTGAATGCTCCAGGGGTAACAAGAACTATGTTCCAGTTGCAGAGGTAAAACAAATTCTTAGAAACTGGGGGTTATTTTTAGTAAGGGTAGGAACTTGCGATCCTATCACGGGAGAAATAAATTACAACCCTTAGTTTAATATAATTGGGGGCATTTTTCTTGTTTCCAACATGCCAGTCAACTGCTTTGGGGGTTACAGGACACATATTAACGCAAACATCACATTTTACACATTTATCGGTGGCAATATAGCACCCACTACTTGCCAAATAACCCATAACCTGCTTTGGTAAGTTATGGGTTATTTCTTTTTAAACAGCGGGCTTCTTTTTCAATTCCCTCAACTCAAACGACAGAAACGTGGCCGTAAAGGTTACTGCCAGAACATCAGCCATCGGCGCCGCCCGCCAAACTCCCTCAAGACCCCAGAAATTAGGCAGAATGAGCAGGAATGGAATAAAGAAGAGTACCTGTCTTGATAAACTCAAGATCGTAGATTGCACAGGTTTACCGACGGCTTGAAAGTAATTTGAGCCCAGAATCTGAAAGCCGACAATCGGGAAGAGAGCAAAGAAGGTGAGCAAAGCGTGAACAGACAACTGGGTTAGGACTGGCTCTCCTTTACTAAAAAGCATTACGATCGGGGTAGCAAAGAGTCGGATGATGATGTAACTTGCAATAGCAAGAACTGTACCGGCCATAATGCCTGTTTTCAAAATTTCTTTCACGCGCTCATAGCGCCTGGCTCCATAGTTAAAACCAATCAAAGGCTGGGCTCCCTGACTGACTCCGATAATCGGCATGAAAAAAATCATACCCACGCTCATGATAATCCCAACCGCTGCAAGCGCTACATCGCCGCCAAAGGACATTACGGCTTTATTTAAAATCGTTTGCTGAACACTAAAGGCGAGCTGCATCGCAAAAGGAGCAAAACCTATTGAAAGGATTTTGAGCACAAACGGAATTTGGGGCTTCAGGTTTTTAGGTTTAATTTTAATCTTGCTCAAGCCTTGCAGAAAATACCTGATTACCCAAATTGCTGAGACCGTTTGAGCAATGACGGTTGCCAGAGCTGAGCCTTTGAGACCCAACCCCAGATGGAAAATAAATATATAGTTTAAAACAATGTTGATCACCGCGCCGATGATTTGGGTGAACATGGCGTACCGGGGGTTTCCTTCAGCCCGGATAAAGTTACTCAGGCCAAAAGAAAGCGATACCGGAACTGCTCCCAGCATGATGATATGGATATAATCCCGGGCATAGGGCAGAACCTCTTGACTGGCGCCAAACAGCGTTAAGATCGAGTCGGCAAAGAAAAAATAAATTATTGATAGGATTAGCGGTAAGAGAATCAACAAGAAGGTAGCATTACCCGCAATTTTCTCCGCTTCTTCTTTTTTTTGTTCCCCGAAACGCAGCGAAATCAAAGCGGTCGCGCCAATACCAACAAGCATGGTAATGGCCATTAAAATCGTCATCACTGGTAAAGCCACCGTGGTTGCGGCGATCCCGACGGTCCCCACCCCTTGCCCCACAAAAATACGGGCTACAACATTATAAAGGGCATTCACTACATTGCCGATGATGGCCGGCAGGGAAAATTCCCAGAGCAGCCTGCCAATACTGCCATTTCCGATATCTAAATTTTTTTGCATAACAACTCTTTCTCCTAAACTAAATCAGATTGGTCTAGACTAGTCTGTCGATCAAGGTTATTCGAGATTTGCCGGTAAATGCGGATGAGATGATTGACATCTTCTTCCGATAACCCCTCAAAAAACTTCGCCGTCACGCTTATTTGCTTCTCCATCATGGACTCTACGAACTGCTTCCCCTTGTCCGTGATTTCCAGGTAAACGACTCGCCGGTCTTGTGCTGCTCCTTTGCGCTCAGCATAGCCTTTAGAAATGAGTTTATCCGAGGCGCCCGTAATGGCGCCCGGTGTCATTTGGAGCAACACGGCTAGACCGGTTGCTTTTTGCGGACCAGCATCGACAAGGCTTTTTAAAATATGAAACTGGGATGGGTTTACTTCTTTGAATTGTTTACTCCACACTTTTTTCATTTTTTTTAAGGTATGGTTAAATTGCTCGAGTAACTCCTGACGTTCTAGCATGACCGGCTCCTTAATAAATAATTAATTTAGGAAGTAAATATTTTAGCAGTAAATATTTTAATGGTCAACGTTCACTATATTATTATTTTGTTTCATTAAAGTCAATTATAAAATAATACTTTTCGCAGGGAATCCGACCGTCGGCCTCAAATACAAAAAATCCCGGTGGTTGACCGGGAGCTGACACAAAGCATTGCCTTTCACTTGTCTGGCCGCCTTCATTTTGAATTCGTAATTACTTACAAATTGCATTTTCCATTAACTCGCCTCGCCGTCAGAAAATTAGCCGGTATGAGCCCTGTTCGGCCATGCCGAACAAATGGTGAAAGTTTGCGGCCCCACAGCACTCTTGGTTATGGCTGGCGCAGCGGTAGCCTGACGTAAATTGGTTTTTAATACCTGACTAAAATAAAAATATCATGGAAAACTAATCAAAAAGGAGTGTTTTCATGGGAGGGTTTTTTATGGGAAATAAGACAGAATTGGTTATTTCATCAATCACAGGACTATGGAGCACATATATGAGTGATTGTGCATCAAGATGTTTGATTAAACACTTCTCAAGTCATGTTGATATGAAGGAAACACAAGACATCTTGCAATACGCCTTAAACTTATCAGAACAGCATATTAAAGAAATTGAAGGCATTTTTAATAATGAGAATCTTCCCATACCTGACGCCTTTGGAGAAGACGATGTCGACATAAACGCCCCTCGTCTGTTTACAGATGCTTACTATCTTTTTTATTTAGGTACTATGGTGGGCTTTGGCATGGATGCATACTCTCTGATTGTACGCTATACAGCACGACCTGATATTATGGATTTCTTTTTAACATGTATAAATGAATCATCTAAACTCTTACGTAAAGTTACACTTTTGCGATTAGAAAAGGGTCTTTTCTTAAATGCACCAAGAGTGGAAGTATCCAAAAGAACAACCTATATAGAAAAGGAAACTTTCTTAGGTGGCCTGTTAGGAGAACCAAGACCTTTGCTTGCCAGAGAAGTTACAAATGTCTTTGCTGGTGAGTTATTTGATATAGTCTGGAAAGCAACAACAACAGGGTTCGGTCAGGTTACTACATCAAAGCAGGTAAAAGATTTTATGTTTAAAGGCAGGGATATTGCTTCCGCACATTTTAAGGAATTCTCAAAAAAATTGAATGATGAAAACATACCTGTTCCATCAATATCAGATGCGTTTGTTACCGATTCTACTGTTTCACCTTTTTCAGATAAATTGATGATGTTTCAAGCACTTGTACTTTGTGCTTTAGCAATTGGGGTTGATGGAGCTGCTATTGCTACGAGTATGCGGTCTGATTTATTAACTCTTCATACAAAATTTGGAGCAGAAATTCTCAAATATGCTTCAGAAGGTGAACAGATTATGATAAATAATAGATGGATGGAACAACCTCCTCAAGTGGTTAGGCATGAAGAATTAACAGCAGTATAAACAACATTTCCCACGGGTACTGTCACAGTACTCAATAAGGGGGATGCCGGCCTTTCAGTCCTAATAAAAAACAGCCTCTATACTTTTTAGTATGAGGTTTTTTTCATGATGCCCATCCGACTGACGGTGGACAACATGCTGTTGACCATCCGGGAATAAAGGATAATCACCATGTAAAATAACCCATAACCTGCTTTTGGTAAGTCATGGGTTATTCTTTACCCAATATGGGCTACCTCCGGAAATGGTTGAGTGCCTGGTACTTATAATATACAACCCAAGACCTGCTAGGACATGAGGAATATCGCACGACAATGGAAATCTAAGATTCCTATGTAAAACAAAAAGCCCTCCGGGCACTTGATGTGACCCCCGGAGGGCTTGATTTTACTGGTGGGCGAGATTGGTATCGAACCAACGACCTTCTGCGTGTCAAGCAGACGTTCTCCCACTGAACTACCCGCCCATTAAGCTGTCAGTACAATATATTATGCCTGATAGACTACCAAAAGTCAAGCGTTGTCAATCAAACACTTTATCCCACATTTGCCTGTGCCATCCCCGCCTCGGGACGTCTTGCCCGGCCACAAGGTTTACCCGGCCTATTTCCTGGCCGTCTAAAAAGCAAACTGCCTCACCAAGGCTCTGCCCCTTTTTCACCGGCGCCTGTAGGGTTTCCTTAACTTCCAGGCGCTGTTCCAGTTTCGGCAGAAAATCAGGGTCTATCCTTACCTCCAGCATATCTTTAGCCACAGCATCCACGATCGGTTGCACCCCGCCCGTCACGGCCGCCTGTGAGACTTTCTCACCTGCCCCGGCAACGGTCACCGGCTGGACTACCTCAAACCCGTAGTCCAGCAAAGTGCGACAATCACGGTAGCGGTCGTAGCAGTTCAGCCCCACCGCGATTAAACGTCGTCCATCCCGGGTGGCTGAAGCAATAAGGCAGTTACCCGCTATCGGCGTGGTACCTGTTTTCACTCCGTCAATGCCATCGTAGCCGCTGGAGAGAAGCCGGTTGCTGTTGATTATCTTTTTCTCCCTCTCCTGCGGCTCGACCCAGTGTACCGTGGCCTCTTGCGTCTGCACCAGCTCATTGATCCTGGGGAGTCCGAGGGCATACCTGGTCAGCACCGCCAGGTCGCGGGCGGTGGTATAGTGGTTGGGGTGATGATAGCCGTTGGTGTTGATATACCTGGTGCCAAACAAACCTAGGGCGACCGCCTTGAGGTTCATCATGCTGACGAAGCGCTCATGGCTGCCCCCGATATGTTCAGCTATGGCTACGGTGGAATCATTGGCGGAGGTCACCAAAGCTGCCTTGAGCAGTTCTTCCAGGGTTAGCTTATCTCCCTTGCGCAGATCGATAATAGAACCCATTTCCACTGAGGACGATCGGTTGGTTATTGTGACTATATCGTCTAGTTTACCGTTTTCCAAGGCCACCACCGCCGTCATCAGCTTGGTCAGGCTAGCCGGGTCGGCCCGCCTGGTAGCGTTCTTGGTGAAATACAATTGGCCGGTTGTTACGTCCATCAGTACAGCGGCGCCGGCGCTAACGCGTGGCACTTTCGCCAGCGCTGCGGACGGGTAAAGCAGGCACATTATCAGCGCCAATAGAAGCATTCGTTTAAACCTGGGCAACCCAGTCATTTTTGCCTCCTGAAATATTGGTAATAACTGGCATATTCTATTAACTCCACTCATATATAATGGTAAATCATTCTAAAGTTTGGAGTGACGGGTAATGAAAATATATTTTCTAGACTTTTTTAAAATTAAAAGGCCTCTGCAGGCAGGCCTGCTCATAGGACTGGCCGCCTTCATTTTTACATTTGTGCTGGTCCAACCGGATCAAAGCCTGCCTGTCCATACCAAGCCCCAGGCTATATGCAAGGCCAATACCAGCCATAAAGTGGCGGCGCTGACCTTCAGCATAAACTGGGGCGGTACGGTGCCCGGGCCGGTACTGGATATCCTCAAAACACAAAACCAGCCGGCTACCTTTTTCATATCCAGTGCCTGGGCTCAAAAGTACCCTGAGTTGGCCCGCCGCATCGCCGCTGAAGGGCATGAGATCGGGAGCAGCCTTGACCGTCAGGTAACTCCTGATAATAGTACCGCGGCTGAACTAAAAGAAGAACTTTTGAGCCTGAGCAAGGCCACCGCCGAAGCCTCCGGTGGTGTAACCCCTACCCTGCTCAGAATCTCACACGGGGGTTGGAACGAACTGTTTCTGTCTGCAGCCGCCGAGGCAGGCTACACTGTGGTCCAGTGGAACCTGAACTCGCTGGATATCCAAACTCCAGGCAAAGACAACATTGTAAACAACGTGCTCAAGGGGATTCAGCCGGGCTCAATTATCCTGATGAACGCCTCTGATACCGCCTCCCAGACTCCCGGTGCGCTCTCTGATGTTATTGCCGGGCTGAGGGCAGAGGGCTACGAACTAGTGACGGTATCCTCACTGCTAAAGATTGGCCAGGGCATCACTGATTAATCCTTAAAAAAACCGCATTTTGTAGATGCGGTTTTTCCCTTACTTGGAGGTGGGTGATATCCTCTTGACTATTTCCGCTAATTCATTATCAAAAGCGGCAATAGGCTGCCCTGCTGCTAATCCATCGGCTACCTTCCTGATGCGTGTTACCGTGTCCGCGTCGCTGCTTACATAGATGTTGGTAAGTCGCGGTTCCGCTTTCTGGGCCTCGTCGCTGACCTCACGCTTAATCCTGTCGGTTTCGCCCGTTCCAGCCTTCTGGTCAACACCCACATAGGCTATCGAGCCGGCTACAACTGTTGTGGCAGTGTTGACTCCGCTCACCTTCATGGCTGCGCTGGAGATTTTGTTTGATATATTGTTCAATTCACCGGTATCGGTAGGCATGGGCTGCTGGTTGGGCGCTGCGGGCACAGTGGGCTGCTCGGTTGGTGGATTCTGCGCCTCAGGTTTTTTCACCGCATTGCAGCCGGACAATAGCGCTGCCCCGAAGACCACTGCTACGATCCAGGCCACCAGTCTTACTGGCTTTTTCATGTTTCGACCCTCCTTTCCCTTTCATGGCTATTATCTCAAATGTGGTTAAACTTATTCCCCATACAAGCAACAAAGCCCGCTTGAAGCAGCGGGCGGTGTCGTTACTATTCAATTGGCCATTTTTAGGATTACGATGGGGGTTTGCTGGTCGTCGTTGCCGAAGGGATTGTCTGCCCCGTTATTTTATGGGATAGGAGGGAGGGCGCCTGGTTCCTCTGGATGACCTGTAAACACTTGCCTCTAAACCCAAAACAAATCTGGCGCATAACGCTCCCAGCAGGGCTCCGCCCAGGATGTCAAGGGGATAGTGTACGCCCACGTAAACCCTGGAAAAAGCCATAATAACCGCCAGCAGCAGCATCGGCCAGGCCAGTCGGGGTAATTTTCGGGCAACCACAAGGCTCGCGGCAAAGGCGCTGGCTGCATGTCCCGACGGAAAGGAAAAAGAGCCGGGCGGCGCCACCAGCAGATTTACCCCCTCAAGACTGAGGAAAGGCCTGGGCCGCTGAAATATATGCTTTAAGACTTCATCTCCAACCACAAAGGTGATGAAAAGGGCTAACAGCATTAAAAAAGAGGCCCTTCTCGTTTTGGGTCCAAATAGATAAAGAAGGAGCGCCACAATCAACCAAATCAGGCCACCCTCGCCGGCATTGCTGACTATGGGCATAACCACGTTAAAGAAGGCATTATGAATAGACTGATTAACGAAATTAAACCCATGTATGTCCAAGTTTCTGATAGTTAAAAAGACACTTTCCAGCATAGTAGTCACCTGTTATTATTAGTTTAGTGGTGGAAACAACCTAAATGAGTTATAGCCCTTGGGTTTAGCGCTTGCGGCGCAACCACAGGTAGATGCCCAAGGCAACTAGGCCGAGCACGACAACTATGTCCAGCTTGTGGTAAAGTGGTTCAATCGCTTGCCAGTTCTGCCCCAGCTTATATCCGACATAGGTTAGCAGCAGGCTCCAGGGTAGTGAACCCATGAAGGTGTAAAAAACAAACTTTTTAAAATTCATCCGGCCTATACCAGCGGGAAGCGAGATAAAGGTGCGCACAATCGGCATCAACCGGGTAAAAAATACCGTTGCCTCACCGTAGCGCTCAAACCAGCCGGTAGCCTGGTCCAGGTGTTTTATGGAAAAGCCGAAGTAGCGGCCATATTTAAGCAGGAAAGGCCTCCCCCCTCGCAAACCCAGGTAGTAGGAGAGGATCGAACCCACTGTCCCACCTATTGTCCCAGCCATCACGGCCCGGTAAAATTCCAACTGGCCGGTTGAAACGAGATAGCCGCCAAAAGGCAGGATCACCTCGCTGGGAAGGGGAATATTGGCGCTCTCTATAGCCATGCCAATCGCAATCCCCCAGTACCCGGTAGCTGCAATTGCATCGGTGATAGTCCTTAAGACAACCTCAATTAATCCATTTATAAATGTCAAAATACCCTCCTTATAAAAAGGCATCCCGTCTGCAAAAAGCGGGATGCGCACTCCTTTTAAAGTCTGCGGCCGGTAATGGCGCCCCTGTAGACTAGAAGAGAATCGTTTTCCTGCAGCCGTGCAGGGGTGGTTTTTTGCTGGTATAGCGCGTATCATAGGCAACCAGTTGGAGTGATTGGCAGAGCAGCCTGAACCTGGACGAGATGGTCGAAGAAGCAACTCCATACTGCCCAGCCAAATCCTGCTGCTTCACCACCTTTTCATTTTCCAGCCTGCCGAAGGCATATATCACCGTGGCAGCCCAGACCGCTGCTTTACGAATGGATGGCTGCTCTTTAGAACAGAAGTCATACCACAGTTTAAGGGCTCCCTTCTGCTGTTTGGGTCCATAACCAAGATCCTTCAGTCCATCCTGGACCCGGTCGGCTACCGCCGCATACCCGGGTTCCGGCCAGGAATCAAACGACAGCGGGGCGGTAATTCCTTCGGCCGGCCGTTCCCGGCGGTGGCCCAGACTCTCCATGATATTTTCCTGAAAAAGGGCAGTTAACATTCTCCTGGCTTCCTGCATAAACCCCGTTGTCGCGACAGTTATGACCATAAACTTAGGTGTCAGGAGCAGGTGGCCTATTACCACCCGCAGCGGCTTTTTTCCATAAGACCGGCCCAACAGGGCAACAGCCGCCTGTCTGAATACTCCTGAAGAGTCATATAACTCCCGGAGCAACGTGAAGTCACCCGAGTGATTAATCTTTTCCAGGGCGTCCTGCCAGTTTTCCACGGCAAAAATGGCCATGCGCTCCAGCCCGTTTCTTCCCGGGCTATCCTGAACCGGTTGCGCCCCAGAGGTGCCCAGCTCCAGGACGAAGGCGTTTATTTTATGGGCACTCTCTTTCAAGTAGCTTTTCCAGCCCCTGGCCCTAGTCCTTAGCTTGTCGAAATATTCCTGCCTGCCCTGGCGCAGATGATTTAGCAGCGCTTCCTTACAGTCACCGGGCAAGGCCAGGCCGCTGGTGGAAAACTCGTATTCATCTCCCACCTTGAGAACCCTCATCAGGAGGATGTTTCCTGATTCTATTTCAGATGCCGCGTTCACATCGTGTACCCGGATCACTCCACGACCGAGCAAATCCCTAATCAACAACCCTTCACCGGTTAGGGTCATGGTCACTTCGTAGAGAGATATGGGAGAGTTGGCCCAGTCCTTGGCCAACTCAGAACCTTTCCCCCCCAGGTCGTGGAGGTTCTCCTGCCTGAAGGTTTCAATGACCGTCTTGCCACTGGAGAGTTTATAATCAAAGATAAACCATTCAAAACAGCGTTCCATGGTGAAATCATCATAGCGGTCAACCAAATGCTGGTCCATACAGCCCAGGTACAGATCCTGGGCCCGGGCCGCTTCCCAGGCAAAGGAGGGCTGGTCTGCAAAATCACCGAGACTGCGGCGCAAATCCTGCCCGGCGTGACGCCACCTGATCTGGTCAAGAGAGAAGATTTTCCGGCTGCAGCAGTGAAAGTAGGGCTTTCCGCTACCACATGGACATGACTTTTCGGTTCCGGGCATGATAACACCTCCCATATAAGTTATGCCTGAGTAGCCATTATTCTTGACCAAATCGACTATTATTTATATCATAAATGAAATTATTTCTCAATGGTGATCCGGTCGTTATCGACTTGTACCTTCAAATTTAAAAATGTTAGCGATGATAGGGGTACATAGGTCACTTCCATTTTATTAAGCAGAGGTTCTGTTCCCATCATTACCTGCCCGCCTGATAAAGTCTGCCCGTCTTCTCCGGGATAGAAGAGCACTTCCGATTGTGTATCTGTCACCTTGATGCTGTCGTCAGAAGACTGCCAGTCAACCCGGTAGCCCAGCGCTTCAAAAACAAACCTGAGCGGCAGGTATATGGTATCGCCTTGCTGCAGAGGCGCCTGCGAGAGCTTAACTTCTCTCCCGTTAACAATAGCCTCTGTCCCGTCGGCCGCAATGGTGACCTTTGTTTCCGCCGGAGGGTTTAACAAGCTTTTTGCCGCTTCCAACTGAAGTCCCGGGCTCAGCACCTGGATGTCCGGCTCTAAACCCATATGGTCAATAACTCTGTCATTCGGGGTATGATACTTGGCCGTGGTCAGTTTCAAAGCCCCTCCGGCTTTCAGTGGAATGACTGTCTGAACCGTCCCTTTACCGAAGGTCCTGTCGCCGATCAGGGCCGCCACGCCGTAGTCCTGCAGGGCGCCGGCCAGAATTTCCGATGCGCTTGCGCTGCCAGTATTGACCAGTATAGCCACCGGCATGTCCTTGCATATGGGCTCGCTTTGCGTACGGTAAGCTTCACGTTTGTTATCATGGTCGACAGTGCTGACAACCAACTCGTCACGAGCTAAGAAATTGCCGGCTATTTGAACCGCTGTATGGAGATAGCCGCCCGGGTTGTTTCTAAGATCCAGGATCAGCTTATCGGTGCCATCTGTTTTCAACGTGGTGAGAGCATCTTTGAAATCACCGGCGGTACTACTGCCAAAATTGTTTATTTCTATGTAGCCGATACCATCCTCAAGCAGTTCACTCCGCACGGTAGGAAGATTGATGCTGGAGCGAAGCACTTCAAGATCAAAGTCCTCCCTGCCCTCCCTGCGGACAGTCAATCGTACCATCGTCCCATCCGGCCCGCGTATTTCACGGACGATCATGGGCAGTGACTCTTTGAATATATCTGTCCCGTCAACTTTAATAATGATGTCACCGGCTTTGATTCCAGCTTTTTCGGCCGGGCTGCCTTCGATAGTCCGAAGTACGCTGGGATAGCTTTCACCTGGCACGAGCTCAATACCCACCCCAACAAATGTACCTTGCATAGAATTGCTGAAATCCTCAAATTCGTCCGGATTCATATACACCGTATAGGGGTCGTCCAAAGTATCGACAAGCCCGTTGATGGCGCCGTCGTACAGGATCTCCTTCTGCGGGTTGCTGATATGCATCTCCTGGACATAGTTCAGGATCTCCTCAAAAGTGCCGGCTCCGGAGGCGCCGGCCAGGGGCGTACCCACCAGAAATACGGCCAGGAACAATGCCAGAAAAAGACCCCACTGGACTCTTTTGTGCAACTAAAATCACCTCACTATTTTTATGCGGTTATTCGCCCCCGGCCGGGCAAAGTCCTGCAAGTTTTTCCTGTGCTCCAATATTGGGTGGGGAAGGTATTTCGACTCAAACCGGTGAAATAATATAAAAACGCTAAGAAAGGTGTTAATAACTGTGCCTCCAGAAATTATGATTATTATAGACGGCAACAGCCTCGTTCACCGCGCTTTTCACGCCATCCCCCCGCTCTCCAACAGTCAGGGGCTGTCAACTAATGCCGTTTTCGGGTTTATCAACATGCTCCTCAAAATATTGTCTGATGAAAATCCAGGCTTCATTGTCGTTGCCTTCGACAAGGGGCGGGTCACCTTCCGTCACAATGACTTCAAGGAATACAAGGGCACCCGCAGCCCTACACCTGATGATCTGCGGCCTCAGTTTCCATTATTAAAAGAAGTTCTGCAAGCAATGCGCATATCGATCTTCGAAATTGACAACTATGAGGCTGACGACTTGATTGGGACACTCTCCTTGCGCGCCGAGCAAGCCGGGATTAAAAGTATTATCCTGACCGGTGACCGGGACGCCCTCCAGTTGGTATCCCCGCTGACCAGCGTAAAGCTCACCAAGAAAGGTATCAGTGAACTGGAGGAGTACGACGCGGGTAAGGTCTGGGACAGGTTCGGCATCACCGCGCTGCAGTATACCGACTTCAAGGGTCTGACCGGCGATCCATCAGATAACATCCCGGGTGTACCAGGCATCGGAGAAAAAACCGCCTCGCGGCTGCTCAAGGAATACGGCAGCCTGGAGTCACTCCTGGAAGCGGCAGGTGAAATTACCGGTCGAGCCGGCGAGCAGGTCAGAGCATTTAAGGAACAGGCGGTTTTGTCCAAAAAACTCGTTACGATCTACCGGGAAGTGCCGGTGGACATCGACCTGGAGCAGTGCCGGTGGAAGGGTCCGGATTACAAGGAGCTTCTGGAGATATTTAAAAAATTGGAGTTTAACTCCCTGATTAAGTCCATCTACAGGAATGACAGGGAAACTGGCAGGAAGAAAAAAGAGGGCGGACAGCGTGGCGGCAATGCCGCTCAGCAGGTTTTCCCGGAACCAGACCTGGAAACCTACCTTGTGGATTTTCAGTCTCTAGTCACTCCAGCCGGCCTCAAGAGTTTCGTTAAAGCGGCACAAAAGTCAGGGCTAGTGGCTATAGCCGCTGACGGCGACGCCAGTAGGGGGTTGGCCTCAGTAGGGTTTGCCCTCAAAGGCGGCAAAACCTACTGCCTCAGCTTGCAACCTTCCGAAGCAGGCTGTCAGGAGGCAGCTGTCCCTGATAATACGACTTTATTTTCCAATGCAACAACGGCCACACCCCCGGATAGTTTCACTTCGAAAGCCTTGGAGGCTTTGAAAGTTCTTTGCGAGGACGCAACAATAAAAAAGTACTGCCACAACGGCAAGGAAACCACCTGGCTGCTACATCGCAGCGGCATCGGCTTAAAGCATTTGGCCTTCGATACCATGATCGCTTCCTACCTGCTCAACCCGGCAATCGCCAACCGTGAACTTGAGGATGTAGCGTTGGAACATTTGAGCGAAGTACTGCCCAAGGGTGAGGACCAACTCCCCGCCAGGGCTCACTGCATCCTGCAGTTGGCAGAGTTGCTGGACAATAAACTCAAGCTGCAGGAACAAGACCGGCTTTTCTACGATGTGGAGATGCCTCTGGTGGGAATCCTGGCCGGCATGGAAATCGAAGGAATCACAGTAGATAAAAAACAGCTGGAAGCAATGTCAAGGGATTTGGGCCTCTTAATTAACGGCCTTGCGGTTGATATCTACCAACTTGCCGGTCAGGAATTTAATATCAACTCGCCCAAGCAACTTGGCAAGGTCCTATTTGAGGATTTGAAGCTCCCGGTTGGCAGAAAAACCAAGACCGGTTATTCTACCGACGCCGGTGTACTGGAGGAACTGGCCCTAGCCCATGAGGTGGTAGCCAAAATTTTGGAGTATCGCCAGTTGGTAAAACTTAAATCAACCTACACCGACGGGCTGGCAGCTCTGACCAACCCACAGACCGGCCGCCTGCACACCACTTTTCACCAGACGGTTACCGCGACCGGACGGTTGTCCAGTGCGGAACCAAATTTACAGAATATACCGATCCGCCTGGAAGTAGGCCGCCTGATCCGCAAGGTTTTTACTCCCTCCAGGCCGGAAAATCTGCTGCTGACTGCAGACTACTCGCAGATTGAGCTGCGCATCCTGGCCCATATAAGTGGTGACCCGGTGCTGATTAGTGCCTTCAAAAACGGGGAAGATATCCACACTAGGACTGCTGCGGAGGTCTTTGAAGTCCCCCCGGAGGAAGTGACGCGGGAGCTGCGCGGCAGGGCCAAAGCAGTTAATTTTGGTATCGTCTACGGCCTGAGCGATTTCGGCCTGAGCAGGGACATCAAGGTATCCCGCCAGGAGGCCAAGCGCTATATTGACAGCTATTTTGCCCGCTATGCGGGGGTCAAGAACTACATCGAGCGGGTAATCCGTGAAGCACGGGAAAAGGGTTATGTTACCACCCTCTTAAACAGGCGCCGCTACCTGCCCGACCTCTTCAGCCCCAATCGCACTTTGCGCAATTTTGGAGAGAGGACGGCCATGAACACGCCGATCCAGGGCAGTGCCGCGGATATCATCAAGCTGGCAATGGTCAATATCCAACGCGAGTTGGGCGAACACGGCTTCACAGCAAAAATGCTGCTCCAAGTGCACGATGAGCTTATTTTTGACGTTCCTGCAGAAGAAATAGACCGGCTAAAGGAATTGGTCAGTCGTTGTATGGAAAATGCTCTGGTCTTGGACGTGCCGCTCACCGTCGATATTAAAATAGGGCCAAACTGGTACGACGTAAAAAGGGTCTAAGGAGATGTAATAATGCCGGAACTTCCAGAAGTTGAGACCGTCAGGCGCACACTTGAGCCCAAGCTGGTGGGGCTCAAGTTTACTGCCATTCAGATACTGATGCCCAAAATCATCAAGACTCCGGACCCAGATCAGTTCAAGGAAATAATCCTAGACAAAAAGATCATAAAAATCAGCAGGCGTGGCAAATATCTGCTTTTAAACCTCAGCGAAAAATACATCCTGCTGGTACACCTGCGCATGACCGGCAGTCTTACCTACTCGGAAAAAGACGCGCCGGTGGCCAAGCACACCCATGTTATCTTCACACTGAGCAACGGCTGTCAGCTCCGCTTTTGTGATACTCGCCAGTTCGGAAGGCTGTGGCTTATCCCCAACGCATCTCTTGAAGACCTGGCTGGCTTCAAGGACCTGGGTGTTGAGCCCCTGGATGACAAGTTCACCAGGGATTACCTAAAAAAAGAGCTGCGCCGCCGGCATGCCCGGATTAAGCCACTGCTACTTGACCAGACCTTTATCGCCGGCTTGGGCAACATCTATACAGATGAAGCGCTGTACCGCGCCAAAATCAATCCGGAGCGCCTCTCCACAAACCTTACCCCCCGCGAAATTGCCCACCTCTATCATGCTATCAGGGAGGTACTCCAGGAAGGTATCGAAAACCGGGGTACCACCGTGCGGGACTTTATTGACGGCAACGGCCGGGCCGGCAGCTACCAGGAACTGCTGCGGGTCTATAGCCGGGAGGGTGAACCCTGCCCCCACTGCAACCGGGCCATCGTCAGGAAAAAGGTGGGCGGCCGCAGCTCCTACTACTGTCCCTTCTGCCAAAAAATTTAGTCAGTAACCAACGACTCCAAGCCTCCATAGATTAAAAGGGGAACGAATCCTTTGCGCAGGAGGCAGCGAAAGTTGGAAATACTTTCATATATCCTTTTTGCCCTGGCCCTGAATGTTGACTCCTTTTGCACCGGTCTCACCTACGGGGCAAAATCGATCAAAGTTCCACCTCTGTCACTTTTAATTATAAGCCTGGTCTCCATGCTCTCCATCGCCATATCAATGGCCGCCGGGCGGCTCCTGGCGGCAAACATTCCGGCTCCCCTGGTCTACCGTCTGGGGAGCGGCCTCCTTCTGCTGCTTGGCTTTTGGGTACTTTTCCAAACTCTGCGCAAGCAGGCGAAAAGCTACCGTCCCAGTAAAAACTCTGTAGACAAAACCGTTGAAATACGACTCCGACCCTTCGGTTTGATCATTCAGCTCCTCAAGGAACCGGCCCGGGCTGACGTTGACAGTTCCGGGGTAATCTCTGCGCACGAAGCACTGGTCCTGGGCGCCGCCCTGGCGGTGGACGCCTTTGTAGCCGGGTGTGCCGTTTCCCTGCTCGGTTTTTCCATCCTGGTTACCGCGCCGGCCGTGGGGGTCGGATATTTCTTATTGGCCTGCCTCGGCATAGCCACCGGACGCAGCGTCAGTGCCGGCCGGGTGGGACGACAGCTTACCGCCCTGCCGGGCTGTATCCTGATCCTGCTGGGACTTTTGAAAATCTGCTAAGCCCTGGAGCACCGCCTGCTGCTGGCCTACGGTGCTCTTAAATTTTAAATAGTAAATATTATGGGAGGAACAATAATAGTCGAAGAAGAAATAAAAAGAAAAGATTATCAAGGAGGCTGTCATGCCGGTTATCGGGCTTACAGGAAATATTGGGAGTGGGAAAAGCAGTGTAGCCCGCCTTCTCCGTAGCCTGGGTGCACAGGTTATCGATGCCGACCAGGTGGCCCGGGAAGTTGTGCTGCCCGGCACGCCAGCCCTGGCAGAGTTGACCAGGGAATTTGGTCCTGGCATACTGGATGCGGGTGGTTCACTGGACCGTAAAAAAATGGGGGACATCGTTTTTGCCGATCCCGCGGCCAGGGCCCGTCTAAACCAGATTACCCACCCCCGCATTAAGGAGGCCCTCGACCGTGTCATCACCGGTTTCAGGCAGGACCCGTATGCCTCTTCTCCTTCAGGGGTGCTGGTCATTGAAGCCCCTCTGCTCATTGAAGTGGGACTTAATCGGGAGGTTGATGAGGTATGGGTGGTAAAAGTTGACGAGGACAAGCAGGTTGAGCGGCTGGTTGACCGGGACACCCTGAGCACGCAGGAAGTCCGCAGCCGGATTGCCGCACAACTTCCACAGGCCTTAAAGCTGAAGTACGCCAGGAGAGTAATAGATAATAGCGGTGATTTTTCAGCTACAAAAAAACAAGTGGAACACAACTGGGATGAATTGCAAAAAGAACATCTCAAGGGTAAGTACAGCATATAACATAAGTATAAGCATAATAGCAGCGGAGTGATAGGTTTGTCGGCAGTGTATCGCAAAAAACTAAATAAAAAGAAGCTGAAAAGCAAAATAATCCTAATTTTTCTCTTACTGCTGGCAATACTCAACTTTGACAGCATCGTCCGGTTTATTTACCCGCTCCCTTATCAGGACACTATAGCCTTTTACGGCAAGGTCTACAATGTGGACCCTGTGCTGATTACAGCTGTGATTAAAGCTGAAAGCAACTTCGACAGCAAAGCGGTTTCGGAACGAGGGGCCAGGGGATTGATGCAAATCATGCCCGAGACAGGCATCTGGGCAGCCAGCCAGACGGGTGAAACTGACTTTGACCCTGAACTCCTGTTTGACCCGGAAACCAACATTAAGCTCGGGACCTGGTATCTTTCCGACCTGGGCGAAGAATTCGAAGGAAGTACCGTTTTGATTCTCGCGTCTTATAACGCAGGGCGCGGGAATGTCAAAGAATGGCTTGCCGGAAAGACCCTAATTAACCCCGAAGGCTCTATTTCTCAAATCCCTTTTTCTGAAACCAGGAACTATGTAAGAAAGGTTTTGCTCTATAACCGGCTCTACGGCTACATATACAAGTAGGGAGGCTCATAAGCCTCCCTACTACTCGCTTTAGCGGGCAAACACGTGCCTGCCGATTTGGGTCACGATTGGCCGGGACCATACCCACGTACTACTGGACTTGGCAGGATTCCAGAAGTAAAGGGCCCCGCCGGTGGGATCACTGCCGTTTAAGGCATCAACGGCAGCGTTTATCGAGTCCTGGCTCAAGTGCCTCTGGTACTGGCCGTTGCTGACCGACTCGAAAGCGTCTCGTTCATAGATAACCCCCGGGATAGTGTGTGGAAAATCAACGCTTTCGGTTCGGTTCAAGATAACGGCTCCTACCGCTACCTTGCCCTGATACGATTCGTCGGCAGCCTCACCCTCGATAACCTGAGCCAGTAGATGGACACTCTCGCGGTCTGCCTGGCCGCCCCTGGAAGTTTCCGAACCTCCGGTTCTGTCGGCTACCGCCCTTTGCTGCACATCTTTAGACAGCTCTTCCTGTGGCCCTGTTGGATTAGTAACAATTTGCTGCTCTTTTCCATCAGGTTTCATGATTTTCTGGAGCTCGGCTCCAGGCTGCAGCAGGAAAGCGACCAGTGTCAATATTATGCATACTGACAGGCCTATCCCCAACTTAGTCCTGTGATATTGCCTGCAAAAGTTTACTATTCCTATCTTAAGCTGTTCAAGTTTAACACGGTTGCATACCTTCAATAATCTCATGAAATCCAACCTGATGTGGCTCATTAGCTTGGATATCTTCATATCCTATCACCCCATTTTCATTTTCCCGGGGGCTTAATGAGTATACCGGAAGGAACAATGACAGTCAAAGGTAATATTTGAGATAGCTTAATATTACAGCTTATAAATTGTTTTTTTAAGTAGCATTCATTCGAAGACCAATATAATGTGTAATTGAAAATCATAGTTGGTTCATTCTTACTATTTAAGTGCTTTTCCATTAAGGTAATCGAATTTATTTCCCTGGTAAATATCCTTCTGCTCCAAATACTCCTCAATACGCTGTTTTACCAGCCACCAACTGGCGCCCCAGTTGCTGAAAAGAAGGCTTTCCTTGGGCCCACGGCCTACCAGTCGCTGGATTACAACGGACGGATCCAGGTAGGCCAGAAATTCCCCCACCCTTTCAACATAATCCTCAAGCGAGATAACCGCAAACTCACCCCGTTCGAACATATCACCAAGCGTCGTCCCCCGCACCACATACAGGGAATGCAGTTTAACATATTCCACATTGAGGGCGGAAAGGATCTTCGCGTTTTCCACTGTGTCAGTCAGGTCATCCCAGGGCAGGTTCAGGATCAGGTGCGCACAGGCAGCAAACCCGTGTTTTTTGATCCTTAGTATAGAATCTATAAACTCCGCCAGGGAATGGCCGCGGTTGACCCTGGCCAGAGTGTGATAGTTAACCGTCTGCAGGCCAAGCTCAATGTTGATATCCACCCCGTGGTTTTCCTTTACCTCATACAGAAAGTCCAGGTAACGGTCGTTTACACAGTCAGGCCTGGTTGAGACAGCTATACCCACCACGTCTTGGTCCAAGGCGTCCAGAATGTTTGCCTTAAAGCGCTCAAACGGCAGGTAGGTATTGGTGAAGGCCTGAAAGTAAGCAATAAATTTTCCGGCGTTGTAACGTTTGCGGAAAAATTCCTTGTTCTTAGCCACCTGCTGTCGTATCGTCAACACATTGGACAAGCACTCAAACCCTGAACCCTCTTCATCGCAAAAGATGCACCCACCCCACCCGACCTTGCCGTCACGATTAGGGCAGGTCCCAGGCAGGTTGACCGGGAGTTTGTATACCTTTTCTCCAAATTTTTTAAGCAAGTGTTCTGAATACAGCTTGTAGCGGCTTGCCCCCATCGGCTCCCCCCCCTTAATGGAAATTTACGTTAATATTACCATATGGATATATTTTGGTGAAAAATAAGTCTTTTCCAGTCCATGGAAAACAGCTTCCATCTTGCAATGATTTGCCTCACAGGTTATTATAAACTAGTATTATTATCGAGTGACAAAATCTTTCATTTAGGTAAAGGGGAAAAGTGACTGAGTGGTTAATGATAACAGGTTGTCCCGTTTCGCCTTAACCCTAAAACTTTGCTGGCCTTATACTGTGACCTTAAGCGTGCTGGCAATAATCTTTTATCTTGTTTTTCCAGCCTTGGCAGTTATACCGGTAGTTTTGCTCTTCTTCGTCCTATTCTTTTTTCGCAATCCCAAAAGGAAAGTCCCCACAGACGAGAACTGTATTCTCTCCCCGGCCGACGGCGTTATTATGGAGATTGACGAGGTATTTGAAGACAAGTTTATCAAGGGTCCGGCTATACGCATCAGTATCTTTCTATCTATTTTAAATGTTCATCTAAACCGTTCCCCCCTGCAAGGTGAGGTCATGTACAGGTACTACCGCCCGGGCAAGTTTATCCCGGCCTTTAAAAGCCACGCCTCCGATATTAATGAAAAGAATTATATCGGCATAGAAAGTGGCGACTTTAAAGTGATGGTCTGCCAGATTACCGGGTTCATCGCCCGCCGTATTAAGTGCTGGGCGGATGAAGGGAAAAGGTTGGCAGGTGGAGAATTAATTGGTATTATAAAGTTTGGCTCGGGTACTGAAATATTCATTCCTACCGGTTCTAATTTATATGTCAAAAAAGGTGACAAGGTCACGGCTGGAGAAACTGCCCTGGGAATGCTTCCAGGCGTCTTAGACGATAATAAATGATGGGGGTGGACCTATGAGCAGGATGGAAATAATGCCAAATTTATGTACAGCTGCTAATTTACTGCTCGGTGTAGCTGCCATCACCTCTGTAATAAACTACAACTTTCAGTTAAGCGTTGTCCTTATTGTTCTGGCCGCCATTTTGGACCGGGCTGATGGGATTTTGGCCCGCCGCTACAACGCTGTATCGACTTTTGGCAAGGAGTTTGATTCTCTATCCGATCTGGTTTCCTTCGGTGTAGCCCCCGCCGCCCTGCTCTATTGCAGTACTCTGGCGGACCACCTGAGCATCCCTGGGTTACTTTGCTTTATGCTCTTCACGCTGTGCGGCACCCTGCGTCTGGCCAGATTTAACGTAACACCGTCTACAAACTTTTTCCTGGGTATCCCTATCACTGTTGCCGGCGCCATCCTGGCCGTACTGGTGCTGTTGGTACCCAACACCACCGTCTTGTTGGTTCTAAGCATCATTTTGTCGCTCCTGATGGTCAGCAACATTCGCATTCCCAAATTCTAAACCACTTCAGCACAGATTAACACTTCATGAAGAAGCGCCTGGACAGTCTCCCCAGGCGCTTTAATATTTCGATTTAGTTTCCCTACATTATTTCACCTGGGTGAGGGTTGAGATATTATTCTTGACCAGGTCGCTGGTAGTGGTGAAAAATTCATCCAGTTCACTATCTACACTTAGCGCCGCCTTATCAATAAGGATGGCCACTTTTCTGGTGTCTATTTCCACCTTGTGCTTTAAGAGCATCTGCAACCTGTATTTTTTGGCCAGAGACTCTGCGTCAGCCTTATCTTGTTCAATTACATCAGCAAACTTTGCAACCCTGGAAGTAAAATTCAAGCCGTTATCGATCCAAAGGTCGTTTAACATCTCGTCTACTTCGCAAATCAAAACACGGTTGGCAAAGGTGCTCTTAAGACGATCGTTATAATAATCCCGCGAACTGATCAGCATCTCTATGCCCATTTCCACGATATTGTGTGCCTTCCACCAACCCATAGAGGCGGGAATGTTACAGGCCTCCATAGTTGCTTGAATAAACGGCTTGGCCTTTTCAAAACAATAACCTTTTTCAAAATCCAGATATTTTTCATCCCCGTAGTAGTCAAGGCCTTTGGGCACAAACCCGTGGGTTAAAACTGCAGTTCCAAAGGATAAAAGCGTATTGTGCTTTTTTAGAAAGTTGTATATTTCCTCCCCCTTGCTATGCGACTCATAGTGATTAAAGAGACCCCCCATCAGCATATCAGGAAAAACGCTGCCCAGGGTGACGGGATCCCCCTTTGTTCCGGTAATCCATTCAGCAAAGTAGATATGGGTTTGTGGGAACAATGATTTTCCTCCTGTGAAAACAGCGCCTCCGCCGTTAGCAATCGTATTTATTCTGGTCAGAAAGACAATTTATGCCTATAAAATTAGAATAACTTAATTTGAATTAGATTACAATACCTGTTCCAAGTTATTAAAAGAACGCTTATTTGTTTGACAGGCAAGACTTTCACTTGATTAAACATGATCGGTCTGGTATAATAGCTTTTGCGAGAACAGGTAGTTCCCTCTCTTAAAGGGTTCCAGTAAACATGTCGGAGTGGCGGAACTGGCAGACGCGCACGTTTGAGGGGCGTGTGGTTAACACCGTGCGGGTTCAAGTCCCGCCTTCGACACCAAAAAGCTTGATTTTTAAAGGCTGTAGGTTAATCACCTACGGCCTTTTGTTTTTTTTAAGCGTGTGCGGCTGACACGTCTGGTATATACAGTACTTTGAGAAAAGCGTGGAACACACGCATAGGAGGTTTTGGGGTTGGCAAGGCGCAGGACAACGGTACAAGGAGAGCTTGACGGCCTCCCGCCTATATAACCCATCACCCCCTATTCACCAACATTCCTCCGTCCATATCGAGCACGGTTCGGGGACGAGGGCAGCAAGGCGCTTAGAGAAACCGGGTGGAACATTTGTGGATGAGGTTTATTCGCCAATGATCTTGACCAGTACACGTTTGCGGCGGCCACCGTCAAATTCTCCGTAAAAAATCTGCTCCCAGGGGCCAAAGTCCAGTTTTCCTTGTGTAACCGCGACCACCACTTCACGGCCCATAACCGTACGTTTCAGATGGGCATCAGCGTTGTCCTCGTAACCGTTGTGCCGGTAGCGGTCGTAAGGCTTTTCTGGAGCGAGGGCTTCCAACCATGTTTCGTAGTCTTGGTGCAGTCCACTTTCATCATCATTAATAAAGACACTGGCTGTAATATGCATGGCATTGCAAAGCAACAGTCCTTCCCGGATGCCACTTTCCTCTAGGCACTTTTGTATGAGGGACGTGATATTGATGAATTCCCGACGTTTTTTCGTTTCAAACCAAAGTTCTTTTCGATAATGTTTCATTATTCTAACCTCCCAACAACAATTGTGAGTTCGGGCAAGCCCCAACGCCCTCTGTTTGAATAGACATTACCCGGTGGGTGGGACGCCCATTTCGGTCTTGATGAATATCTCTCCAGGTAGAAATTAAACCATTTCTTTTTCGTCCAGTAATATATCCGGTATTCTTTGTGTTACCAGAATAATATTTCTATCTGACATTAGGCCATCCGCCTCTATTAGAGGAAGTATGGATTTCAGAATCTTATTAAGGTCAATGATTTCTCTTTCCACAGCTTACACTGCCCCATACTTGCACTATTTATCTCCCTCGCAAACTGGCAGATTCAGCTCATAAACGGACTCCCCTCCTTCAAACCCCATCTGGCTCCTGACCATTTGGTAATAGGCGCCTTTTCTCTCCATTAGTTCCATATGGGTGCCGCTCTCCAGGATTTCACCATCGCCGATAACCATGATTTTATCGGCGTCCCGGATGGTGGAAAGCCGATGGGCGATTAAAAAGCTGGTGCGGTGCTCCATCAGGGCAAGGAGGGCCTGTTGGATTTCCTTTTCTGTTTTGATATCCACGCTGCTGGTGGCTTCATCTAAAATTAAGATGGGTGCTTTAGAAAGGACCGCCCTGGCTATAGCCAGGAGCTGCCTTTGTCCCTGGCTCAGGTTATCTGTGCTGCCTGTCACCACCGTATCATAGCCGTTAGGCAGGCGGGTGATAAATTCATCGGCATGGGCCAAGATAGCCGCCTCCATGACCTCCTGGTCTGTAGCTTCAGGCCTAGAATACCTGATATTGTCGCATATGGTCCCGGAATAAAGAAACGTATCCTGCAAGACCACCGAGAAACAGTTCCTCAGGCTCTTCCTGGAGATGCTGGTTATATCGGTACCATCAATTAAAATCTTGCCCTCGTCCAATTCGTAGTAGCGGATTAACAGGTTGACGATGGTGGTTTTACCTGAACCAGTCCCCCCCACCAGCGCCACCACTTCGCCCGGCTGCAAACGGAAATTGATGTCTTTCAGCACAGGCTTGCCTGTGTCATAAGAAAAAGAAGCATGGCTGAACTCCACTTCACCCCGGGGATAGAGCAATTCAATGCTACCAGCCTTGTCCGGGACTTCTTCTGCTTCGTCCATGATTTCAAAGACTCTTTCGGCTCCGGCCATAGCCGACTGGATATTGTTGAACATGCCGGCTATGTTATTCAATGGCATGTTAAACTGCTTGGAATAGGTGAGAAAGCTCACTATCACGCCGATGGTGACCATACCCCGGGTCGACATCACACCTCCGACCACGGCAATCAGCGCAAAGCCCAGGTTATTGATCAGGACCATGATGGGCATCATGAAGCCGGCCCAGATCTGAGCCATGATGGAATAATTGCGAAGGTCCAGGTTGATGCTTTTATAAGCTTCCAGTACATTTTGCTGCCGATTGAAAGCCTTTACCATCTTCAGGCCAACGATATTTTCTTCAATAACGGCATTGAGCTCCCCCAGTTTTTGCTGCTGTCCCGCGAAATACTGGCGGCTGTTGGTGGCAATGCTCCTGGTCAGAAGCAAAAACAAAGGTATGGTCACCATCGTCACCAGGGTCAGGAACGGGCTTAAAATCAGCATCATTACCAGGGAGCCAGTTATGGAAGTAATGCCGGCCAGGAGCTGGGTGGTAGTCTGGGAAATGGTGCTGCTGATGTTGTCCACATCGTTTGTAATGCGGCTCATGGTATCCCCATGAGACCTATTGTCGTAGAATTTAAGAGGTACTCTCTGGAGCTTGGAGAAAAATTCCGTCCTGATATACCTTACCAAATCCTGGGTTACCCTGGCCATCAGCACCCCGTTAAAGGTATCAATAAACCATCTGGTCAGATAGCATAATACCAGCGCCATCAGTATTGTCTGCAGCAGCAAAACATCGACTGTATTGGTGCTGATATTGAAAGTATTGATGGCCTGTCCTGCTAAATAAGGCGCAAAGATATTAACCGTAGTGGATGTAACGGTCAGCAAAGCCGCCAGAAAGAGCGACCGTCTCCTGACCCGGAAGATCTTAACCAGACGCAACAGGGTCTCACGGATATCTTTGGGCTTTTCTGTAATTTTAAAGCGCTGATGACCGACTCCAGCACCCCTTCGTAAATCAGGAACTTTTGCTGCCATCTATATCACCTTTAGGTCCCCGCCTATTTGGGACTCGAATATTTTCCTATAGGTGCCGCAGTCATGAATCAGCGCCCTATGGCTGCCATAACCAACGTTGAATCCGTTTTCCAGCACCAGGATTTTATCAGCGGACATGGCGGTCCCTATCCTCTGGGTTATGATAATCAAGGTTTTATCCGCCCCCGCCGTCTTCAAACCCTTTCTTACCTTAGCTTCCGTCACCGAGTCCAGGGCGCTGGTGCAGTCGTCCAGGATCAAGATGGGTGCCTGCTTCACAAGGGCTCTGGCAATTGAAATGCGCTGTTTTTGGCCACCGGAGAGATTCACACCGCCCCTGCCCAACAGGCTGTCATAGCTCTCCGGCATCTTCTGAATAAATTCGTCGGCCTGGGCCATTTGGGCGGCCCTGATGATGTCTTCCCTGGAGGCCTGGGGATTGCCCCATGCTATGTTTTCAAGTACCGTCCCGGTAAACAGCATGCTCCTTTGGGGCGCCAGGGCAATGTTATTCCTCAGCACATTGCTATCCAGCTTCCTGATGTCGGTGTCATTTATGTAAATAGCGCCCTGGTCCACATCATAAAGGCGCAGGCAAAGCCAGGCTATGGTCGATTTCCCCGAGCCGGTAGGACCAATGATGGCCAGAGTTTCACCCCGCTTGACCTGGAAGCTCAAATTTTTGATAGCCGGCAGGCCGCTGCCGTTGGGATAAGCGAAGGTCACTTCCTTAAAGTAAAGGCCGGTTAAATCATCATGCGTCACCTGCGACATCCCAGGGAAATCCTCACCACTGTTTAAAACCTCGTTGATCCTCTCAGTGGAGGCTTTAGTCCTGACAAATATATTAAAAACTGCGGTGATCATCAAAAGTGAGCCCAGAATCTGTGCCAAATAATTGATGTAAGCTGCCACCTTGCCGACTTCGATGTTGCCGCTACCAAACAAAATGCTGCCGGTATAAAGAATCCCGGCAATACCCACACCTACTACCAGAGACATGAGGGGCGAGGAGTAGGCAATCACCACCTGGGAAGACACACTTTTGTGGGCCAGATCACGGTTGACGCCGGCGAACTTTTCTTCCTCTTCGTCATACCGCCCGAAGGCCTTAACCAGCCTTACTCCCAACAGGTATTCCTGCACCACCGTGTTGACCCTATCGATGGCTTTCTGCACCCATGCAAAGCGTATATAGCTCATCTTCATGGTGATGACAATGATTATGGAAATCCCCGCTACCACCAGCAGGAGGATGAAGCTCAGCTGAGGGCTAAGGATAAAAGCAAGGATAATACTGCCCAGGCAGATGATGGGGGCTCTAAAGAATATCCTCATCAACCCGTTGACAAACATTATGACCTGGGAGGAATCGTTGGTCATCCGGGTGATCAGCGAGCCGCTGGAGATCTTGTCCGTGCTGACTTCGGAAAAACGCATGATCTTAGTAAAGATATCGTACCTCAAGTCCGCACCGAAGTTTTCAGACACCCTGCTGGCCATGATATTCCTGACCGTGGCAAAACAAGCTCCCAACAAAGTGATCAGCAGCATCAGCAAGCCGAACCTGAGCACAGTCTCTACGCTGTTGTTTTTCACCCCTTGGTCGATGATGCGCGCCATGATGGTGGGCTGCATGAGGTCGCAGAGGGCTTCAAAAAAAACGCAGCTAGTTCCGGTAAAAAACATGTATTTGTTTTTGTTAAAGTATTGCCGGTATATTTTCATATGTTTCTTCCGTAAGTAATGTTAGATTCAGTCGCGTCATGATATTATTTATAGACTAATTATCTGCCATATTCTGATTAAATTCAACAGTTTCTTATAACAGTATGATTAGGTAATATTTTCAATTAAGAACAGCTATAATAGTAGGATAATATCGGCTTTAATCGTGTCTAGTAACCTTCCCTTCTCTATTATTGTATTGGTGTATGTGTGACGAGATAGGAGAAAATGCCACATATCATACACATCCATGAAATGGCTGAAGAAAGAGGGATTGAATAGTGCAGTATTTGGTTTATTTAGCAACGTTTTTGAGTTGCTTGGGCAACGTGTTTATTATCCGGCAAAACAGTTTAGGATTTATTATTTGGATTCTCGGCAACGTTGTCTGGATTTATGTGGATTTGAAAACACCGGGAATGGCCCCACAAATAATTATGATGGTAGTTTACGCCGCTCTAAATATTTGGGGATTAATTGAATGGAGAAAAGGCAGGAATATTCTTAGACCCATGTGGGAAATTAAAGAGAATATAACCTGCGCTGATTGTGGTACTGTATGTACTGGTTATCGACTAGTCAAAACAGATAATTATGATAAGACTAAAGATAGCAATCCTGAATGGCGATGTGAACATTGTCGGCTCCAAAAGTTAGAAGAATTAAAAAACAAGGGAATCAAGGTAGAGTAAATTAAGGTTCTAATA
>JAQVOH010000089.1:2111-9921 GCA_028702695.1 Desulfotomaculaceae bacterium | reverse complement strand
TCTCTCATCTTTCAATGTTTCCATTGCAGGAATTGGCACCGTTGTATTTGAATAAATACCGGTTGCCGGGCTTCATCGGGCCAGTCCCTCCACCTCTCTAGATAAGGAGCAAATCATATTAAATTGTAAATTTAATTCCTACTAATTAGATTATATTACTGTTATTTAATTAAAATTTATTTTATTGCTTTTATCTTGTTTTGTCAATAACCTTTAGATGCATCACTGGTTAAAACCAATTCCATTAAATTCTTTTCATTTTTATAGCAGAATTCATGAATGCTGGGTTGGGAATAAATGCCGGCGTCACCTTGGCATAATTGGTATACTCCTCACCAAATTCCTCAATTACTTGGCGTTCTTCCCTGAGGGCAAGACAGGTATAGACCCAAATCAGGACAGGGAAGATCACATGGTTAACAATGTCGGCCATAGACTAAGAAACCAAACATAACGAGGATAAAAGCCGTGTACTGAGGGTGACGCATGTACCTGTAAAGACCGGTTTTCGCCAGGAGTGCGCTCTTGCTGGGCTTTGTAAAGCACACCCTCCAAGCAAAAAAACCATAGCCATACCGACGAAGATAAAGACAGATTACCAATGAATCGGGTCACTATGAGGGTTCCCCTGTAAAGATATTAGAATTCATCTGACACTCATGTTACCCTTTGCCCATTGCAAACATTAACACCTTTTTTGCCAATGGTAATAGTATTTATTAACAGGGTAGTTCTATTATAAACTCCGTTCCTTTATCAACCTCACTATTTACCGTTATATTGCCGCTATAAAGATGCACAATGTGTTTCACAATGGAGATTCCCAAACCTGTGCCTCCCATATCACGGGATCTTCCTTTATCAACTCTGTAAAAGCGTTCAAATATTCGTGTTAAATGTTCAGCTGGAATACCAATGCCTGTATCCTTAACAGATATTTTAATCTTACCCTTTTCGTATATACCCGTAATATTTACAGAGCCATGGAGCTTGTTATACTTAATGCCGTTGTCAACTAAGTTTAAAAATAATTGCTTCATTCTATTTTTATTGGCCTTGATAAATAATTCGTCTTTAGCACAATATTGTAAAATAATCTCCTTTTCATCTGCCAACGGCTGCAATATTTCAAACACCTCGTCGACTAAGGCAGACGTGCTGAGATTTTCCAGATCATTATCTTTCTGTTTGGACTCAATTTCTGATAATTGCAGGATATCCTCAATCAACGCATACAGTCTATCGGCCTCTATATCAATAATTTCTAAGAACCTGTTGGCGACCTTCTCATTATTAATTGCCCCGTTTTTTAAGGTTTCAATAAATCCCCTGATCGAAGTTATGGGGGTTTTGAGCTCATGGGTAACATTCGATACAAACTCTGTCCTTAATTGTTCGAGTTTTCTTACCTTTGTAATATCTTGAATAAATACTATACCTCCGGAATTAGACCCACTTCTTTTCATAGAGCGAATCGGACTAGTACTTATGTGCAGGATTTTATTTCCCATTGTCACATCACATTCCAGTAATTTATTTAATTCTATGGTTTCTCGTAAAATCTTGTTAATCTCGTTGTTTCTTATGTGATGTGTTATTTTACTTCCGATAATTTCCTGATCTTCATTAATGGCAAATAACTTATAGGCTATCGGATTTATTAAGATCATCCGCAAATCATTATCCACTGCCACAAGGCCATTTGTCATACTGTCAACTATGGATTCCAGCTCAATCTTTTTATTGTGCAAATCAGTCATGGTTGCGTCAAGTTTCGAGCCCATCTCATTAAAATATGAGGCCAATTGACCCAATTCATCAGCACTGTTTACTTTGATTTTTTTTGAATAATTCCCGTTAGCTATCTCTTTCGAAGCTAAAATCAAGTCATTTAAAGGTCTGGTAATAGATGTGGTAATCCTTAAAGATATTAATCCCGTTAAAAGCAAGGCAGCAAGAAAAGTAAGCAGAGAATAAAACCTGACCATATCATTAATCTTGTTTATCTGAATCAACGGTACCGATGCTCTGATAATAACCTGCTGTTGTCTAAAGGGAAAAGCTACATAGAGGAAATCCGTATTAACAGTTTTGCTGACGCGTATATCAGTGCCAATACTACCTTCTATGGCTTCCAGTATTTCTTTCCGGTCAAGATGATTCTCCATTTCTCTAAAATTTGCTTCGGAATCTCCCAACACTTTACCGGAAAAGTCTATGAAGGTAATTCTTAGTTTTTCCCCGGAGGGTTCACTATTGGCATTGTGCCTTTTTACATAATCTCTGGCCAAATTTTCATAATCCAAGCTTGTATCCGTTGGAGTTTCCTGTAATAGATATTCCAGTGAAAATGCGATGCTTTTCAGTTTATTCTCTACTTCAGCTTTATAGTATTTCTGGGCTATCATACTAGTAAAAAACATTGATAACAACAAAACAAGAAAAATTAATATGAAGTAATATTTAAAAATTCTTTTCTTCATAATACTCATCTATCCTTTTTTATCACTAAAGCGATACCCAATACCCCTGACTGTTTTTATATAAACCGGACTATTATCATCATCTTCTAGCTTCTGCCGCAAATACCTAACATGTACATCAACTGTTCGAGTTCCTTTATCGTAGTCAAATCCCCAAATCCGTTCAAGAAGCAAGTCTCTTGATAATACTTTACCCTTATTCATCAGGAGTGTTTTTAATAGTTCAAACTCTTTGAAGGTCAGTTCAACCAAACGCTCACCAACAAAAACCTCATGCCGGACTAAATCAAGGGTGATCTTCCCTGCCTTAATAACTTCGGCATCTTTTTCCGAAGTATCATCCTGCCTTCGAAGGGCTACCTTGACCCGGGCAATAAATTCCCGCATACTAAAGGGCTTAGTGATATAGTCATCAGCGCCTAGCTCTAGGCCTAATACCTTATCAAATTCCTCACCTTTAGCAGTCAGCATAATAACCGGCACTTTTTTATATGCAGTATTTTGTTTTAAGCTCTTGCAAATATCCAGCCCATCCATACCTGGCAGCATGATGTCCAGGAGAAACAAATCAGGGATTTGTTTCGCAGCTTCATGTAGGAAAGCTTCCCCACTGTCGTATATTCTAACCTCAAAACCATTTTCTTCAAGGTTATATTTAAGTAACTCCTGGATATGCTTATCATCCTCCACCAGACATATAAGCTTCTTTAACATATTTTTACCTTCCTGTCCGCTCCTTCTAATTTTCTACTTTATCATCCTCATGTCTGTTATCATTAAACTTGTAATGCTTACCAGTAACGTTATAGATAACCCATTCCCCGATATTTATGGCGTGATCAGCCATCCGTTCCAGATGTTTGGCAATTAAAATTAAATCTATCGCCTGCTCAACAGTGTCAGGGTTGTTTTTCATAATACCAGTTAACTCCAGGATAATCTTATAAAAGAGATCATCAACCTCGTCATCACAGGCTGCTACTGCTTTGGCCAGCTCCACATCTTGCCTGACATAGGCATCTATTACTTTGTTTACCATGGCTCTGGCGCATTCTGCCATCTTAGGAATATCCACTAGAGGCTTAATATATTTTTCAGAGGCCATCTTAATGGTAATTTCCGCGATATCGGAAGATTGGTCGGCAATTCGTTCTATGTCTGTTATTATTTTCAAGGCGGCGCTGGTAGTACGTAAATCTTTGGCAATAGGCTGTTGCCTCGCAATGATATTCAAACATTGCTTCTCAATTATTTTTTCCAAATCATCTATCAGATCATCGTCCCGAAAAACCTCACTGGCCAGCTCAACATCATGTTTTTTCAATGCAGTGATAGTTTTTTCGATGGATTCCTCTGCGAGGCTGGCCATTTTAACCATATTATTATGCAAAGACTCCAGTTCTTTATCAAAGAGATCTCTTGTCATAATACGACTCCTTTCAGTAAAATTTTTCAACCAAATCTTCCAGTGATATAATCTTCTGTCCTTTTGTCTCGAGGCACGGTAAATATCTCTTCGGTAGCTCCATATTCCACTATCTCACCATTTAGAAAAAAAGCTGTATGATCTGAGATTCGGCCAGCCTGCTGCATATTATGGGTAACAATAATAATAGTGTAGTTATTTTTTAGCACCTGGACTAAATCTTCTATTTTTAGAGTTGCTAAGGGATCCAGGGCTGAGGTCGGCTCGTCCATCAAAACCACTTCCGGTTCAACAGCTAAAACCCTGGCTATACAAAGTCTTTGCTGCTGTCCGCCGGAAAGTCCAAAAGCATTTTGTTTCAGCCTGTCTTTTACTTCTACCCATAGTGCTGCACTTTGCAAGCTTTTCTCCACAATCTCATCCAGGACAGCTTTGTCTTTAATGCCGTGGGTCCTTGGCCCATATGCAATATTATCGTAAATAGACATTGGGAAAGGATTGGGTTTTTGAAATACCATCCCTATTCTTTTTCTTAACTCCACTATATCATAATCATTATATGAATTTAAATTATCCAAATAGACCTCTCCGGTTATTTTTACATACGGAATTAAATCATTCATTCTATTTAGGGTTTTTAAAAAAGTGGACTTACCACAGCCTGATGGTCCGATCAGAGCCGTAACCTTATTTTCCTGGACCTGTATATCGATATTTTTTATTGCGTGATTATCTCCATAGAAAAGATTTAAGTCTTCTGTATAGATTTTTACTTGTGATTCATGCATTGCCTAAACCTCTCTTTATAAAGACGTATAAACGATGAACTATCATGTTGTGGTTCGTCGTTTAAGTCCGCGCATAATAAAATTTGCGCTAATATTGATCAGAAGAACAGTAATAATTAATACCGTTGCAGTTCCAAAAGCCATATCCATAGCGCCTACTTCCATAGCGACCTTATAAAGATGCATAGACATAGTGCTTGCAGGATCAGTTAAGGAAAGCGGAACGTATAAACTGCCGCCCAGCGTCAAGAGCAAAGCTGCCGTCTCGCCAACGATCCGCCCAATACCCAAGATAACCCCGGTCATAACCCCCGGTAAAGCCGAAGGCAGTACAATCCGGCTTACTGTCTGCCATTTGGTAGCCCCTAAAGCATAGCTCCCTTCCCTGTATGAATCAGGGACGGCCTTGATGGCTTCTTCTGTTGTTGTAATTATTGTTGGCAGAATCATAAAGGCAGCTGTAAGTGCCCCCGAAGCAAGAGACCAGCCGCCGGTCACCGGTTTCAAGATAACCACAAAAAAGGCAAAGCCAAAGAGGCCAAAGACTATTGAGGGAATTCCGGCCAAGGCATCCGTTCCGAATCTAATGGCTCCAGCTATAGGCCCTTTGCTAATGTATTCCGTTAGATAGATGGCTGCTAAAATGCCTATAGGAACAGCTATCACCAAAGTAGTTACGGTAAATATTACGGTACTTACAATCGTCGAAAAAATGCCGCCTGCGGCTCCCATTGCTTCAGGCTCAGCTGTCAGGAACTCCCAACTCACCTTAGGCAAACCATTCGATAAAATAAAGCCCAAGACTAATACCAGAAAAGTGACAGTAAATAAGGCAGCACACCACAGGATAAATTTAGCAAATTTTTCGATTGAGCGGGGTTTAAGCATTTTTTAACCCCCTTTTGGAGATCCAAAGTGCAAAAGAATTCACGATCATAATTAAAATAAAGAGTACTATTCCGGTTGCAAATAATGCTTTGGTATGTTCTCCCGAAGAATAAGCCATTTCAATAGCAATATTGCCAGTAAGACTTCTAACGGATGAGAAAATTGAATCAGGCACTATCGGAGCATTACCTGCCACCATAATAATTGCCATCGTTTCCCCTATGGCACGGCCCATTCCAAGTACCACTGCAGCAATAATTCCTGAACTGGCTGCTGGTAACATTACCTTGGAGATAGTTTGCCAATGAGTCGCACCTAAAGCTAGAGAACCTTCTTTATATTCGGCAGGTACACTGCGAATAGCATCTTCTGAAATACTGATGATTGTTGGTAAGATCATAATCGAAAGTATAATTGAGCCGGCAATTATCCCATATCCAGAGGAAAGCAAAGGGTCTTCGGCATAAGCAGGAATCGTTGATGCCAACGCTCTGATAGCCGGAACAATTATAACCATACCAAACAACCCGTAGACAACTGATGGAATACCCGCTAATAGCTCAATAGCCGGCCTAATTACTAAGTCTACAAGCCTTTTAGGTGCTACTTCGGCTAAAAAGATTGCTGTGAGCACACCCAAGGGAACACCTAGTATAAGGGCCCCCATGGTAGTATATATCGAACCTATGATCATCGGCCAAAGTCCATAAATATGATTACTGGGCTGCCATTTGCTGCCTAAAAGTACTTTATCCAGACCATATTTTGTGAAAATAGGCATACCTTCTCCAAAAATAAACCCGCCAATCATGATAATAACTAATAAAGCGATCAGCGCACTGGCAAACAGTATCACTCGATATATTTTTTCCCTGTGCTCTCTATTCATTTCATCACCTCTATATCCATAACTAAGCCGGACAAGGGCAGTCCTTGCCACCCCTGTTCGGCTTAAATAAACTTCATCGATAACTACAGGAAACACTCAAATCTAATTTATTCAAAGAAAGATTATTTTACGGAAATAAAACCCTTTTGAACAACAGTCTGTCCTTCATCGCTTTGTACCCAATCAATAAAGGCCTTAGTTACTCCCTCAGGCTCCTTTTGAGTCATATAAATGAAGGGACGTGATATTTTATATGTCTTGTTCTTGATATTCTCAACTGAAGCTTGCGTGCCGTCAACCTTGACATCCTTCACATCGGCATTCAGCGAGCCAAGAGAAACATAGCCAATAGCATTTTTGTCAGCGGCAACAGCAGTTCTTACGGCTCCGGTGGAATTCTGTACGTTAGCATTGTCAAAAATCTTTAGTTCCTTACCGGCTGCATCCTTGCCCAGAACCAGTTCTTCAAAAGCGCCTCGGGTACCGGAACCCTCTTCACGTGTTATTACGCGAATAACCCCGTTATCTCCACCTAGCTTTGACCAATCGGTAATCTCTCCAAGGAAGATTTTTTTAATATCATCCTTTTTCAGGTCAGCAATTTTATTATCCTTGTGTACAATCACCGCAATACCATCTAAGGCGATTACAACTTCCTTAACTGTTTTTTCTTCTGATTTCAGTTCACGTGAAGAAGCTCCTATGTTAGCAGTGCCATCTTGTGCTGCTTTGATTCCGGCACCTGAACCACCACCTGCAACGTTAATTCTTACCCCAGGGTTCTTAGCCATGAACTCTTTAGCCAATTCTTCAGAAAGAGGCTGGACGGAAGTAGATCCAGCAATCTGAATATTACCGCTCAGCTCATTAGGGTTAGCACTCTGTTGAGGCTTACTGCCACCACAACCTGTTGCTGCCACAGCAAGCGTGAAAATCAATGCTATTGCAAGAAAACTTTTCTTTAATATTCGTTTCATATGTCATCCTCCAATATATTTTTATTCACTTCAGTCGATATCATTAACAAGCAAGATTAATACCTAATTGAACGTTTAATAATTCTAGTTAAACAGCGTTGGGTTATATAGTTAATACAGGTGTTATATCCCTGGGCACATTCACCAGGGTAAATATGGGAATATACTACCTTACCGAGGCTGCTCAGGTCGAGCTCAAGTACATGCTTTTGAATCCACATTTTCCCCTCCTGTCCGAACTCTTCTCGACTTAATGGTACCAGTAATATGTTAAAGTAAAATTCAAGTTATGTTATTTTTTTGTTAAACCGCCAACCCCATAAATTTTCGGATAGCTGGCAGCCTTAAATAACCTCTTT
>JAQVOH010000089.1:0-2011 GCA_028702695.1 Desulfotomaculaceae bacterium | reverse complement strand
CATGTCAATATATATAACTGTTTTATTATCCTGACTGCATCTTTGTTAATGTTAGGTTTGGTTTCAGAACCAGCTGAGTACGATTCAAAAACAGAACCCGCATACTTTTTACCTAATGCTTCGGCCATCTGAGAACGGCAAGAGTTGTGTATACACACAAATGCTACCTTAACTTTATTCATTGATATCCTCCTGAAAAATTTTCAAATACTCCATTTTAAAATGAGCATTTGCCAGGATGGCGGGCCAGTTTTCCACCATGCTGCTGATATACTTTTTCCACTCTTCATTTAAGGCGTCCCAAGATACCAGCCTCGGGTCGGTTTTAAGCTGTTCATCATAAATTTCACCAAATTTCCAGCCCACCTCTTTTCTCTGTGTAAACCAGTGTTCATGCGTATATTCGGCAAGGCTGAGGATTTCTTTTTCACCCAATTTGATCGCTTCAGGTTTTTCAATCACTGAATCGGTATCATATTGAAGCAATACCAGGGCGTCCGGTATCTGTCTGATGTGCTCCCGATAGAAATTTCTTTCTTCCTCTGATAGGGTTTCCCAATGACTTTTTACCGCTTCATGGCTGGTACTATCTTTTCCCATCGTGTTTTGTATCATTTCATAAATTGCAAATGCAAGGCTTTCAATTTTTTCACTATAAAAAACGTCATTCATCAAATGTCGGGTGAACTGCTCTTCATCGACATGCAACTTCAACTGCACCTTGGAAGGAAGGTGTGACTGCTCCCATTTTTTTGCATTGGTCAGTATGCTCATGTCCATGATTGCTTCCATAGACCTTGATTCATGCTTGTATCTGGGAATCTTCAATAATGCTCGTAATACACCATTATCGATCTGTGCCTCCCCCCTGTCGTTAATCAGGTGTGGCAGTTTTCTCTCAAATAAAGATCGCAGCAGCATTGCCCTGCGGATGACAAACAGCTGGTCCACCTGATGATTCGATGGGTTTGGTCCAAGAATGTTGACATTCCCCCTTAGACGGCTGATGAAGTCCGGACCTTTTGCACTTTTAAACTCCATTAAAAACCGTTTCTTTTCCTCATCATCCGTGATTGCCTCGCCGCAGAATTCCTCAAAGGTGCTGCTGGTCCCGCCTGCAAAAACAAAGATTGCCTTTCCGATGGGATGTACTGTATCCTCTTCTCTGAACAATCCGTCCTGCATGGGAGCTAAAAAGTACTTCAGCCATCCCAGCTTTCCTTCAAAAGAAGCGTCAAATTCATCAAAAACGATCAGTGGTACTTTCCCCTCCAAAGAAAAATCCCTTGCTTTGTGAAAGACCTTTGCAAGATCAGAAGGCGACCGGAACTGGGACAAATTAAAATTTAATTTCTTAATCAGTTCAGGTGCAATACTTGCAGCTACTTCAGTTACCCCAAAAGATTTTCCGGAACCCGGGGTTCCAAATACAGCAATGGAAAGGGGTCTGATCGCGTTTTTCGTTGCAACATACTCACACATCAGGTTATTGATGCTCCGGTAGCTTTCAATCTCTGTCCGGTCCACAGTTTTCAAGTTGCCAAACCGGGCAACCGGAAACTTCAGAACCTTCTCTTCACCACTTTTTACGATTTCCGCAGCGATTTCCGCAAGATTGGACGGGCTTTTATCATTTAAAATATACCAACTGTCCTGATTATCATTATCGATTGGGATGTGGATTTTCACATCCTGTACATTTTCTTTTGAAACTGCATAACTGTCATCTTCCAAAAAGATTTTCGGGTTCGGGAAGATAAATAAAGATGTATTCGTGCCAAAACCGTCAACATAATATTTTTGTGCGGCCACAATGCCTTCGCGAATCCCATCATTGATTGAGAAAACCAGTTCTTCCTCTTTCATTCCCTTCGAAACAATGCTCTTCACCAACCCTGCAACAAAACAGGAAGTATATCCATACATCCCGCCCTGAACCTCCTTCGAGAAATCACCCTCGAATTCATAGGGCATAAAATAAAGGCGGGATTCGGAAACCCCGTTACATTTA
>JAQVOH010000088.1:8504-9953 GCA_028702695.1 Desulfotomaculaceae bacterium | reverse complement strand
TTTTATTATGATTGCCCATTTCCTGGCGGTGCGCGGAGTCAAACAGATTAACCTGGTGGAAGTTTTAAAGAACACAGATTAGACTGGGAGGTTTCAGGATGAAGCGGAAAAGGAAAATTTACCTGTGGGGCGGCCTAACGCTGATTGTAATGGTTATTGCGGCGCTGCTGTTGATGCAGAGGGGACAAGAGGTTGCAACGGTGCAGGTCCAGGCCGGCAGCATCAACCGTACCGTTGCTGACAGCGGCTATATCCAGCCTGCTTCAGACTTTAACATCCATGCCACCCAGACCGCCAGGGTTACTCAGGTGCTGGCAGAGACCGGCCAGCCGGTAAAGCAGGGAGAGACTCTGGTGGTGCTGGAAAACCTGGACCTTTCCCTGCAAATCAGTGAGGTGCAGTCCCAGAAAGCTCAGGCTGGGAACACTGCAGCTGGGGCGCGGGCGGCTGTGGAGAGGCTTAATTTGGAACTCAAAGACGCCAGTGACAACTTGAACCGGGTTCAGCAACTGTTTAACGGCGGCGCTGTTTCCCTTGCGGATTACGATAAAGCTGTACTGTTGGTGGAAACCTGCAGGCAGAATCTCAATGAGCAAAATTCCCAACTGGATAGCGCACGGGCTCAGGAGGCCGGGCTAAGACAGACGCTAGGTCAGCTGTCCGCCAAGGAGGGACAGTTGGTGGTGAAAAGCCCCACCGACGGAATGGTACTCAATCTTCCGGTGAAGCAAGAGGCGGTGGTCAGTCCCGGCGCCCTACTGGCTGTGCTGGCCGTCACCGGCCAACTTGAGGTAAAGGCCGACATCCTCAGTGATGACCTGGGCGAGATGCAAGTTGGCCAAAAAGTGTCAATCACCGCCCCGGTACTGGGCCAGAAAAAACTTGAGGGTGAAGTAAAGAAAATCTATCCCAGGGCTGAAGAAAAACAGTCCGCGCTGGGTGTTATCCAACGCCGCGTGCCGGTTATCATCACCTTGCCCGAAGCCGGAGTGCTGAAACCAGGTTATGAGGTGAGGGTGGCCATCGAAACTCTGAGTCGCAAGGATGTACTGGTGCTGCCGCGGGAAGCGGTCCGCACTATGGGAGACGGTCATAAGGAAGTGATGGTAGTGGTGCAGGGGCAGATGCAGCGCCGCTCCGTGCAAACCGGGCTGAGCGACCAGGAAAATATAGAAGTTACCAGCGGCCTGGAATCCGGAGAAGTGGTTATCACGGATGGTGGCCTTGATTTAAAGGAAAAGGCCAAGGTTAAACCAATTGAGAAGGTCTAAGAGGAAGCAAGGGGATGGTTCTCTTGCTTCCTCTGGAAGGCTTAAAAACCGCAAGTGTGATTGAAATCGCCCCTTATTGAAACCAATTCGGGGAAATCTAGCTATCCACGAATGATTTAAAACTGTGGCAGGTTGTCCAGATTGTTCTCCGTGCCTACATCAGGGTTGCTCCGAAGGT
>JAQVOH010000088.1:0-8404 GCA_028702695.1 Desulfotomaculaceae bacterium | reverse complement strand
CAGCTCCCACCCGGCAAAGCCGTAGTCCTGCTTGATTGCGGCCAGTGAAACCGGGTGGTTAAGGAGGTACTTTGGCGCTATACGGATGTTGAGCAGGTTGGTTTGATTCGGGTCCGGGTAAGGTGCAGAAACCACTTCTGCTACTCCGATCACGGATTTTTCCTTGCCGGTGTGATATATGAACGATTGATCTCCTGGATGCATATTTTTCATGTTTTTCAGAGCGGCAAAGTTTTTGACTCCATCCCAAATATCCTGCCCAGCCTGTTCGAGGTCAAAGTAGCTGTATTCATCAGGTTCTGTTTTCATCAGCCAGTAGGCCATGCTGACCCCCCCCTGCTTCAATCGTGGTGTGACGGCTTAAGTCCCAACTAGGCTGAGCCATTTTTCCATATGGTCGTTTAACTGCCTGCGGGCTTCTTCTAGCTCTCCCTGTTTTTTCTGGCAAGCCTTATAGTCCTGATAGACCTCCGGTTGGAAAAGTTCTGCTTCAAGGCGGGAAATGTTGTCTTCGAGGTTGGCGATTGCTTGCTCCAGGTCCTCAACCCGGCGGCGGTGAATGCGTTTTTGACGTTCCTCTTCTTTCTTCTGATAGTATTGTTTTTTTTCGGGGCTTTCTATTTTTGCCGTCTCAGCGTTGGCACGCCTGCCTTCTTGTTGCTCCCGCTCCGCTTTTTTTTGGAGGAAATAATCGTAGTTCCCCATGTAGCTGGACACGCCGGTAGTTGAGAGTTCCAGCACCCTGGTGGCCGTTTTGTTGATAAAGTACCGGTCATGTGACACAAACAGGATAGTGCCGGGATAACCGTCCAGAGCTTCCTCCAGCACTTCCTTGGCGGGTAGGTCGAGGTGGTTGGTTGGTTCATCCAGGAGTAGTAAGTTAGCCTTTTGCAACATCAGGTCAGCCAGGGTCAGCCGGGATTTTTCACCACCGCTCAAGTCTCCCACGTACTTCTTAACTTCATCGCCGCGGAATAGAAATCTTCCCAGCACCGTGCGGACATCCACTTCGTCAAGGTTGGGGTAGCGGTCCCAGAGCTCGTGCAGTACCTGCTTGTCCACGCTTAACCCTTGCTGCTCCTGCTCGTAATAGCCAATCTGAACATGGCTGCCCAGCCTTACCTGGCCTTCCAGAGAAGGGAGAAGGCCGGCTATTGTTTTTAGTAGGGTGGATTTGCCGATCCCGTTGGGGCCAACCAGGGCCACCCGCTCGCCCCTGTTGATTTGAAAATCCAGACCACGTGACAGGGTGAGCTCATTATAGCCGATGCCGAGGTTGTTGACCTGCAGCACCTCCATGCCGCTGGGCCGGACAACATTAAAGGAAAGGGCTACCCGGCGCTCCTGGCCCGGGCGTTCTAGCCGCTCCACCTTTTCCAGCGCCTTGAGTCGGCTTTGTGCCCTTTTGGTGGTATCCTTGGCGGCAATGTTACGCCGGATGAATTCCTCCTGGCGGGCAATTTCACTCTGCTGACGGGTATAATTTTTTAGCTGCTGCTCAGTCAAAACTGTTTTTTGTTGAATAAACGCGCTGTAGTTGCCGGTGTAGCGGGTGAGCCCACCTGGGGTTAGCTCAAATATAACTTTGGCCAGGGCATCGAGGAAGTAACGGTCGTGAGATACCACCAGCACCGCTCCACGGTAGGACTGCAGGTACTGCTCCAGCCAGGCCAGGTTGTCCATGTCCAGGTAATTGGTGGGTTCGTCCAGTATTAATAAATCTGGTTCACCCAGCAGGCAGCGGGCCAGAGCCAGCCGGGTTTTCTGGCCGCCACTCAGCGTGTTGACCGGAGTAGCCAGATCCAAATCAGAAAATTTGAGGCCGCTCAGCACCGTGTGAATGCTGGTCTCATAGGTGAAACCTCCCCGGCTTTTATAAAGTGCCGAGAGGTTGTCGTAGTTTTCCAGCAGTTGGCGTGAGACGCTGTCTTCAACCAGTGAGGTATTTGACATCTGCCTTTCCATTTCCCTGAGTTGTTTTTCCATGTCAATGAGGGGGGTGAACACAGCCAGCATCTCATTCCAGATGCTCTTTTTTGAATCCAGGCCACCACCCTGGGCCAGGTAGGACAATGATAAATCCCTGACCCTGGTCACTTCCCCCGTATCCGGCGCCAGGTTGCCGGTTAAAACCTTTAACAGGGTGGATTTACCTGCTCCGTTGACCCCGACAATACCGGCTTTTTCCCCCTCCTGTACGATAAGATTGAGACCGGCGAATATATTATGAGTGCCGAAAGATTTTGATATTTGTGCCGCCTGCAACAGAACCAAGGTTGTTCTCCCCTTTCAACTATCCAGTTTACAACAGCCGGCCTGGTTGGACAAGCCCACAGGAGAATCTGGCAGGGGAGGTCTGACAAAAAAGCTCATTAAAACCGGCTCCTCAATATATTTGTTGAAATAACATCCTTCGGTTTACTTGTCCTCATGCCATCCAAGCGAAGCAAACAGATGATGAAAACCTGGTTCGGCGTAAGCAGCATGAGTATCTCTATGAGGTGCCTACTAACCCGTACCTAATAATAAAAACAGCACCGATAAATCCGGCGCCTTAGATTTAGTAAACACATGAAGATGTTTTAACTAGGGTCCACTTCGTCATATGACAGTGTAGTTACCCTGGTGTAATTACCTTTTTTAATTTCTTCTTTGCTTGCGCTCTTTTCAAGAATTTCTTCGTTGCCAGGTGTCAGAGACGGCCCATTTCGCTTTTTTTTCAACTTTTTCATGAATGCGCCTCCAGTATAATTGCTGGGCTTAGCCCAACTTTTGTTTTTGTTGAAATTATAGTGGCCAAAGATTAGTAGTGCTGTAAACCCACGGGTAGCCAGCGGTAAAGTTTGTTCCAGCCTTGAAACCAGTGGGTAATCCTGCACTAATCACTATTGGGTGTAACGGCGAGCTCCCCAGTATTCCACCCCGTAAGAACCATTATCCATAGCTTCTACCCGTACCGTCGAAGTGCTGTTAGGCGAATGGATCATCAGGCCGTCGCCGATGTACATACCCACGTGGTGAATCTGACCCACACCGCCTTGGGCCGCGTAAAAGAGCAGATCCCCCGGCAGCAGATCTTGCCTGGCAACGGCTGTCCCTGTAAGGGCCTGCTCATCGGCATCCCGTGGTATGGTTATGCCCTGAGACTGATATAGCCGCATGGTGAAGCCGGAGCAGTCAAACCCGTAAGGGGCGGTACCGGCCCAAAGGTAGGGGAGGCCCAGGAATTGACTGGCCTCTGTGACTATGCCGGGGCGGGAAAAAGTTAGGGTAGCCTCCGCTTTGACGTCGTCACCTGCCAGGTACCCGGTCTCGCCGTTGGGAAGGCGAACCTCCACGGACCCACTATGTTCTCGCAACAGGGGCAGCCTGGCCTGGTAAGGCGTTTCGCCGCCGGCTTGGGTAAGGGCCTCGTCCAGGTATAAAGGAGCTGTTATTTTAATCACGACAACTTTGTTTGAGCCCTTTATTTCATCAAGGTAAGCACTGTTGCTAACAATGTGGGCGGCTGGTACCCAGCCGGGGTAACCGTGTTCGTTGAGTTTAGTTTTTTGTTCAATTGCTGCAACTTTAAGCCATGTGCCATTGCGTTCCAGGATAAAAACCGGCTCGCCATAAAGAGCCATAGTATCTGCCTTACCAACGAGCCAGAGGCGCATCGCCGGGTCCATACCGTTAGCCCAGCCCGCCGGGTCATTGTTATCCCTCAAAATCAGGTCATCATAATCCCGCAACTTGCCTGGCGTAGACCAGAGTACTGTGGCAGGCACAGCGATCGCTCCCCAGTTGGTGTCCGGCATCACAGATCCCCCTTTTTCAACGGAAAGGTCCTTTTTTTCAGCGGGAGGTTGGTTGAAATGACCCCAAAAATACACACCAGCCAGGAATAATATTGCCGCTATAGCAACAGCGAGGATAACGGTACCGGTTGCTTTTAGTTTCATCCGTCATAAGTTCTTTCTTGAATAGATTATATGCGTAGGATATCCATCTGTATGCGAGGCATACCTCACCTTTTTCTTAGCCTGTAAAAAAGGTAGGCCAGGAGCATGGCTGTCAGCGTACTGGCCAACAGCCCCGTATTCTCGTTCAGGCCGAGTTTGAAAGCCCACAGCCAGTAGACCCCCACGGAGCCAAATACGGTAATAAGCATGTACAGGAAACTTCTGCTCAACGGTATCACTGCCTTTAGATTATAGTACGATTAGTTTTGACGATTGTCTGTTATATTAATTGTTGTCGTCATACATCTCACTGATGGTGCAGGGTACTGAACCAGATACCAGCCTGCCGTCGCTAAGTACCACGTAAATCAACCTTCCCGTGGGGTTATCAATCACCAACTTTGGATCAATCCAAACTTGTGTACACTTCCCCTGGTCACAACCGGTGTAGTCGGGACAGTGGCCGCAGCAGATATAACCACAGGTCTTGTTGTTATTAAAGTGATCTGCACACTTGGGTACCGTTATCCCCTCCTCCTGATAGAGATTCAGGCAGTAGTTTGCCCTTTCCGGTATTGTCATCCCGGTAAAATCCATGCTCAGCCCTCCTCCATTAATAATATCCAAAATGCAAACACCAGAAAAAACCGGGCAAAAGACGCCGGTACTTTCCCAGCTGGCTGGAAATATTCTAAATGAGTCAGGTGATTTCCTTTTAAATCATGGTAGTTCCTCTAATTCTTATAATAAAAAAACCCGGGTCATCATCCCGGGTTTACCAAATCAGTAAACAGGCTAAACACTGAGTATTTTTTGCACAACAGCCTTCATTTGTTCTTTGGCTGTTGTTTCCCTGAAGAGTACCGGCTTTTGGTCCAGACCTCTCAGGCCGACGGGGATAGCCACCCCGCTCGTTTCCCCGAGGACCTGCAGCAGCTTAAATTCGTCTTTTCCCCGCACAGCTTCCTCACCCAATATGGCCCTGGCCACACTATCATTGAATTTGAATGGGCTGGCCGTTGAAGCCACGACTGTCCTGGTAGCGTCGCCGGTAGCAGCAGCGTATTTTTGGTAGACTGACAGCCCTACCGCCGTATGGGTATCGACGAGATAACCAAAACGCCGGTAGTACGAACGGATGGTTTCCAGCGTTTCCTGGTCGTCCGAATAGGCGGACCAGAAGATGCGGTCAATACCGTCTCGGGTACCCCCATCGATGTGGTAAACGCCCTTTTGGTTTAAGTCAGACATCCAGCCGCGTACCCTGACCGGGTCACGTCCGCAAAGATGGTAAAGGAGTCGTTCCAGGTTGCTGGAAATCAGTATGTCCATCGAGGGCGAAAGCGTTCTTTTAAAGGAACGGCCCCGGTCGTAAATACCGGTGTGGATGAAGTCGGTGAGGACGTTGTTGGCGTTAGCGGCACAGACCAGTCTGTTGACCGGTAAGCCCATCTGCATGGCGTAATAGGCTGCCAGAATGTTGCCGAAGTTGCCGGTTGGTACCACAAAATTTATTTTCTCACCCTGTTTTATGTTGCCACCGGCGACCAGGTCCAGATAGGCCGAAAAATAGTAGACGATTTGGGGGACCAGCCGGCCCCAGTTGATGGAATTAGCCGAAGAGAGAGAGTAGTTTTGCCGGCTTAGTTCCAGGTTGAACTGTTTGTCCCCGAAGATACTCTTAACCCCAGTCTGGGCGTCGTCGAAATTTCCCTGCACGGCAACCACGGCCACGTTGGCGCCTTCCTGGGTCACCATCTGGAGTCTCTGCATCTGGCTGACTCCCTCTTGCGGGTAGAACACAATAATCTTGGTGCCTGGGACATCCCTGAAACCTTCCAGGGCGGCCTTGCCGGTATCGCCGGAAGTAGCGACCAGGATTACTATGGTTGACTTTCCCCCGGTTTTGGCTGCGGCCCTGGTCATTAAGTGGGGCAGGAGCTGCAGGGCCATGTCTTTAAAAGCGCTGGTCGGTCCGTGCCACAGTTCCAGGATGTGCAGGGTGTTGTCAATTTGGCGCAGCGGAGCAATTTCGGGTACATCAAACCTGTCGTGCCCATAGCCTTTAGAAACACACTCCTTGATCTCTTCCTCCGTGAAATCGCTCAAATATTCTTTTAAGATAAAGGCAGCTTTATCCTGGTAGCTATAGCCGGTCATTTCAGCCAGCTTACTTACGGAAATTTGTTTAATTTCACTGGGGACGAATAAACCCCCGTCCGGAGCTATGCCGAGCTTAATTGCTTCTGCGGACGAAACCTTTCTAAATTCCCCTCTGGTACTCTCGTAGAACATGATAAGTCCTCCTGCCGAATGAAATAACACTACTATTAAACAACATAAAGTCCCATACGTAAAGGGCATGAAATATTTTCCTTTATTATGGGCAAAATTTATAGTAGAAAGGAGGTTTGTATATGAATTTCAAGGTTCGAGAGCTGATTAAGTCACGAGGCGCCAAATTGTTCCTTGGGCTCAGAAAAAGGCGTGAAGGCCTGCACAAAAGCAATCCGGCACGTTTTTACCTGAAACCAAAGGAAGACACAAGGAGCGTTTTAGGCAAAAGGTTGGACATATTGGTGGGGTTGCTGGTCAGCTGGCTGGTCGTTTTTTTCCTGCTGGTCAACATGACCGGGCAGCCTGCCAATGCTGCCGCCCTTTCCTTGCTGCTGCTGGTAATAGAAGCTTTGCTGCTGAAAAGGGTGCTGCATTTAAAGGAAGGCAGGCGCCAGGTCCAGCAGCAGCTCTACCTGGCAGGTAAAAAATTTTCCGAAGATATTTTTAATATGGAACCGAAAAAGCAGTTTCCTCTTTACGTGTGTGATATTTTAACCAGTCTGCCTGGATTTCAGTTGAGGGCAAAAGCGGGAAAAGACGACTCAGCAGGTAATTACCAGGGTTTTGACCTGGAGGGAAGTTATAAGGGGGTCCCGTTGGGAGTTTGTTGCCTGCACCAGGTGGGAGTAGAAGTTACCCCCGCTGAGGTCAGAGCCTTTGCCGGGGCTCTGCACCTGGCCGGTTACAATAGCGGTCTCCTGGTAACAACCGGTGATTTTGCCCCAGGTGTCAGGCGTGTTGTGGGTGAGGCTACCCGTAAAGGGATTAAGCTCAAAGTAGTAACCAGGTACGGTTTGGCTGAATTGGCCAGGCAAGCCGGCTGCAGTGTCTTTCAAGGCACGGGAGCTGTACCGGGGGTGGTTGCCCGTACTGTCACAAAGAAGCCATTAATGGTGCTGGCTGCCCTCCAGGATGCAGTCTTCAGCTCCAGGAAAAAGGCTAAAAGTTATTTCATATATGGTTTACTCCTTCTCGCCGGCTATTTCCTCTTAAAAGGCACGAGCGCTCTCAGTCTGGTTTACCTCTTTTTTGCGGTCCTTAACCTTCTTCTCGGGGCAGGAAGTCTCTACTTTGGAAGAAGCGTGGAGGAACTGGACCCTTTGGAGGGTTTTAACCCAGAGAAATAGTCTCCAATGCCCTTTATGCAGCTACTCTAGCCCGCCCTGTAAAGCTATGGGCGGGTTAATGCTTTTTATTCGGTATTTAACATGGAAAGCTTAACTGCTGCTAAAGCTAGAGCAAGGGGATATCGCAACAGTAAAACTCTAATCATTATGTCTTACATGATTTCCAGCCATCTTAATTTTAACTTACCCAGCTTATGTCCTTGTTAGCTGTTTTTTCGGTATTACCTACACGATCTAGCGGAGAGCCATAAAACTCATAGAAACCTTCCGGCTACGGGGGGATAACCCTTTACATAATATCAGTTATCCGCAAGATCCCGCAAATTGAAAACACATACGTGAGCCAGCCGATAACTGGGGTATTTTGTGAATCCGTCCCCCATTTGACTGGTATGTGACTGGTGAATTAGAGCTGACGGTTTTAAAATGACTTACAATATTGTAAGAGCACATACATCTGTATGACAATAATTTATAAGGTAGTCACTTTTGGGTAGCTTGCCGGGACTTGTTTTTGTCTTATAAGGTGTTTATGATATTACTAAAAATAGATTTCAAACAAATTAATGTCAAGAGGATGTAGTCAATGGCACGGGATTTTCATAGGGATTTTCTAAGCAGGGTTAAGAAGGCTATCACCGCCTTCAGCATGCTTGAGCAAGGTGACCGGGTTGCCGTCGGGGTTTCAGGCGGGAAGGACAGCATTTCCCTGCTTCACGTCCTAACTCTGGTTGGCCGCTCAGCGCCGGTCAAGTTCCAGTTGGAGGCTGTTTACATCGACCTGGGGTGGTCTGTGGACACGAGCATATTAAATGAATTTTGTCGCTCCAGGGGAGTGACCCTGCACGTAATTAAGATGGACATAACCGCAACCCTTTTCGGAGACAGGCCTGCGGAAAACCCTTGTGCTTTATGTGCCCACCTGCGCCGTGGCGTTTTGCACAGTAAGGCGCTGGAACTCGGCTGCAATAAGGTTGCACTGGGACACCACCTGGA
>JAQVOH010000087.1 GCA_028702695.1 Desulfotomaculaceae bacterium | reverse complement strand
GCTATGTTCTTGTCGCTGTCATACCAGTAATTACCTGATTTAAGGTAGTCTTCCGCAGAAAGGTGGGTAATCTTCCCTTTTAGGGAAAAGCCTCCGGCAAGGTCCAGGTTGTAAACATACGCTCCCTGGAAGGCGAATGTCCCGTACTGGGGTATTTTACCGCCGGGCACCCCCTGGCTATCTTCAACAACCATCACTCTGACCGGGAAAGCAAGCAGGTTTTTATCCTTGTCAAACAAAAGGGCTTTATGGTTTTGCAGGAGCTCGGAGTCCGTACCCCTGTCGCCGATTGTTTCCCTGAACATCTCAACAGGGTTGCTGACATCGGTCACATCAAAGAGCGCCATTTTCATACCCGTGTAAAACGCCATGGTCTCACCTTGATCGCCGGCAGCGTTTCTGCTAAGCTCGACCGTATCCTTGCCGAAGCCAATGACGTGGTTCTCGTCGTAGGGGTGGAGGTAGTCACTATAGCCTGGTATCTTCAGTGCGCCGAGGATAGCGGGATTGCCCGGGTCTTTCAGATCCAGCACAAAGAACGGATCTACGGTTTTAAAGGTTACCAGGTACCCGCGATCTCCTATAAACCTTGCGGAGTAAATCTCTTCGCCGGGCGCGATGTTTTCCAGCCTGCCGGTAATATCAAGATTACTATCCAGGATAAATACGTTGTTGCGGGTGGTATATTCGTCGGTCCGCCAGATTTCGCCCTCGGTAGTGGCGATCCTGAAACTACCGTGGTGTTCATCCATGGAAAACTGGTTCAGGATCCTGCCCGGCGCCTCTCCTTTAGCCGCGTAGCTTACCCGGCCTTTGCTGAGAGTGAACCTGTAAATTTTGGTGACATTGCTGTTATAGAGTCTCTGTTCCATCACTTTGGGTTGCTGGTTACCCGTCACTGCGACGTAAAGGTTGCCGGTGGAGGCGTAAATGTTCTTACCGGAACCCAAGTAACTTGAGACACTGGCTTCCTGTTCCGGTTGGTCCAAATTGAGCCCGGCCACTACCAGGTAACCTGGCTGGATGAAATCAGGAAAACATTTTATGTTGGGGTAGTCGATTTCGATGAAGCTGTCCTTTACCGCTGTGTCGCGGTATAAAGGCCTGGGGTTTTCAATTTCACTCCCTGGGGAATAATATAGGTACTGGTTGGCGACCATGTAGAAGGACGACCCGATCTTACGCGAGGAGACGTAGTTGCCGTTTAGCTCAAGTTCACGCAGTTGTTTAATATCGGACTTATCCTCGATGTTGTAGATAATAGCCTTGACCGTATTCCTCGGGTAGTACGGGGGCATAATCCCAATTCTTTTTTTGCTTTCAGCCTGGTACATGGGTTCGTATACCGGTCCGCGGGTGTTGCCGAGTACCACCAGGTATTTTTCATCCACATACATCTCCAGGGGAGAAAAGTCCTTGCCGTTAAAGTCGAGGGTACTGACCACGGCCATATCTGCGGCAGGCTGTACCTTGGCTACAACTACCCGCTCCCGGTTAACCTGGTAGATGTAGACTCCGTCGGTCTTGACAATATCCGCCTCGTCCACACCCTCAACCTGAATATTGGTTTTAGAATAACCAGCATCAGACTGCGGGGCAGCGGCGCTGGAGCTGCCCCCGCTGGTTGCCTGCGACTCTGCTTTGTTGGCAGACTTAAACGTCTTTATAGAGTCGGCCTGATCAAGTAGAACTCCATTGTAAAAGCCGCCGCCACGTGACTGTGCCTGCGACAGCAGGTCTTTTAAATTCTCGTAGGAGCCTACGGCGGGTAGGGGCGTAACTTCACTGGCGGTATTCGGGAAGCTGCCGGGTGGTCCCACCAGGACTGTTGAGTTGGCCTCATCCCATCTCACTTCATAATCCAGGGCTTGCGCCAGCCAACGAACGGGCAGAAATACCCTCCCTTCCCTGAGGAGAGGAGGCACATCCATAGCCTGTTCATAGCCGTCCACGGTAAGAGCCGCCTGTCCAACGGTGACGATAATTGCTTTACCCTCTGGAGAAGAGAGGGTAGCTGATTGGTTAAGGTCATCCCAACTGACACAGTTCTCCTGAATACCCAGGGCATAGGCGAGGTATCGAAGCGGGACGTAAGTACGGTCTTTTTCAACGAAGGGAGCTACATCCATTGCTCGTGCCTGCCCGTCTGTTGTGTAGGTTGTCTGGTTGACCACAAAACTGGCGTTATGGTCTGACGCCGCACTGGCGCCTCGCTCTTGGTATAAAATAAATGCCGCAGCCAGGGCCAGGATCAGAACTCCAACCGGTAATAGCTTTTTCATAGCAAGAACCTCACTTATAATGGTTTTATCTGTTAGACAACGGGTGTAGGGATTTGGTTCACAGTTGTTGGAATTTACTCTCAATCCAGTTGGCAGCTTTTTTATACCAAAGTCAAAATGTAGCTACTTTTTTGTCTGAACAGGCTGTATAATTTAATACGGATTTTAAATAAAAGATAAGGGTGTAATTATGATGGAAAACGTGATCACGGCATCACCCCTGCACACCGCCCGCTATATCACAATAGCTATGGATATTGCGGAGAGAGTGCTTAATGGTAACTATATCGAGGGTCAGAAAATCTCCGGCCGGTCCACCCTGTCCGGCCTTTATAACGTTTCTCCGGAAACCGTGCGCCGGGCGCTGACCCTGCTGCAGGAAGCGGGCGTGGTCAAGGTTCTCCCAGGGGCAGGGGTGCAGGTGAATTCTGTAGAAGCGGCGCGGGATTACCTGGCTGAATCTGGACAGTACAAGGTGGTCAAGGAAATGCAGGAACGACTGAACAGGATGGTCTTAGAACGAAACCAGTTAAACTCTAAAATCGAGCATCTTACCACAGAACTGCTGGAATATGTATCCAGTCTCCTTGCAGCAAAACACAAAATATAATATAATTGCAATAAACCTAGCTGGTCTTGTCCAATTGCGAACTATTGACTTTCGACAAAATGTCTCATATAATAACACCATAAGTAAATACGGTTGACCTTCAGGGACGGGTGCAATTCCCTACCGGCGGTATGGCTAACAAGCTAAGCCCGCGAGCCCTAGTATGGGCTGATCCGGTACAATGCCGGAGCCGACAGTAAAGTCTGGATGGGAGAAGGTGGAGACCAGCCACTAGGAAAGATTTTCCTAGGTCTGTTTTCCTTTCATGTTCAAAAATCCCTGAAGCGCCTAGCTCAGGGTTTTTTTATTGGTCCTTTGATAATAACAGTGAGGCTGGATTGATATGGACAAAAGCAATATGAAATTAGCCCTCAAGTTAGCGGCCAGGGCGCGGGGCCGGACCAGCCCCAACCCCATGGTGGGGGCTGTGGTAGTAAAAGACGGCAATATTGTGGGACGTGGTTTTCATCAGAAGGCCGGTACACCTCACGCCGAAATCCATGCCCTAAAAGAGGCCGGGCCGAAAGCCAAGGGAGCCACTCTCTATGTGACGCTTGAACCCTGCTGTCATCACGGACGCACCGGTCCCTGTACCGAGGCGGTAATCCAGGCCGGTATTGCCAGGGCGGTTGTCGCCATGGCCGACCCCAACCCCCTCGTAGCTGGGAAAGGTTTAAAAAGGCTTGAAGAAGCAGGAATTAGCGTGAACCTCGGAATCTTGGAAGAAGAGGCACGGCAGTTAAACGAGGTCTTTCTCAAATATATAGCCACACGGCTTCCTTTTGTAGTAGCCAAGGCGGCCGTCAGCCTTGATGGCAAGATAGCTACCCGTTCCGGCAAGTCCAGGTGGATTACCGGTCCTGAGGCGAGGGCCTACGGGCATCGCCTCAGAGACAGGTATGACGCTATTCTGGTCGGCATCGGTACGATTTTAGCCGACGACCCTGCTCTAACCGCCAGGTTGCCAGGGCAACGGAGCCGCGATCCGGTACGGGTTGTACTTGACAGCCGGGGGCGCACCCCTCCAAAAGCAAGGGTTTTAGACCAACAGTCTGAGGCTCCCACGATCATTGCTGTCACTAGCGATGCCCCTGCTGAGCGTCTTGCGGCACTGCGTGGAGAGGGCGCCGAAGTAGTGGTGGTCAACGCAGGGCCCCGCGTTGACCTGCTTGAGTTGATGAAGCTTCTGGGCGCAAGGGAAATCACATCGGTCCTGATCGAAGGGGGCGCCGCTGTACATGGCTCTGCCCTGGAAGCCGGGATTGTTGATAAAGCGGCCTGGTTCATCGCCCCGAAAATTATCGGGGGTAGCGAGGCGCCTGGCCCGGTTGGCGGGTTTGGCGTTGACGATCCGGCTGAAGCAGCGGAACTAGAGCGGCTTAAGGTGAGGCGCCTGGGTAAGGATTTTTGCCTTGAGGGTTACTTTAAATATTGAGGTGGATAGATTTGTTTACCGGGATTATCGAGGAAATTGGGGCTCTGCGCAGCATCAAACGCGGCGCTGATTCTGCCCAGTTGGTAATAGAAGCAGAAAGAGTTTTGCAGGACAGCCAAGTTGGTGACAGCATCGCTGTTAACGGGGTATGTCTGACGGCTACTCGTTTTGACAATCACCAGTTTACCGCCGACGTCATGGCGGAGACGCTGGCCAAAACCAACCTGGGTCTCTTGCATAGCGGGGACAAGGTCAACCTGGAACGGGCTTTGCGCCTGGGGGACAGGCTTGGTGGACACCTGGTCAGCGGCCATATTGACGGGGTGGGTACCATAACCAGGCAGGAAAGACACGACATTGCGACCCTCTTTACGGTCAGTGCCCCCCGGGAGATTATGTGCTACTTGATTAAAAAAGGTTCGGTGGCCATTGACGGCACCAGTCTTACTGTGGTTGATTTGACAACGGAACATTTTCGGGTGTCCTTGATTCCTCACACCACACACGCCACCGTACTGGGTCTAAAACGGGTGGGCGACACGGTCAACCTGGAAGCCGACATCATTGGTAAATATGTTGAGAAACTGGCCTCCCCCAAAGAGGAGACCGGGCGGGAGTCCAGGGTTAATATGAGTTTCCTGACCGAACATGGCTTTTTATAAACGAAGGAGGCGCACGTTATGAAATTCAGCACCATTGCAGAGGCAATCGAAGATATCAAACAGGGCAAAATGATTATAGCCGTTGACGATGAGGACAGGGAAAACGAAGGCGACCTGATTATGGCTGCTGAAAAGGTGACCCCGGAGGCAATTAATTTCATGGTAACCAAGGCAAGAGGTCTAGTTTGTATGCCCATCACCGGCGAACGCCTTGATGAACTGGAACTGCCGGCCATGGTCACCCACAACACCGATAACCATGAAACAGCTTTTACTGTTTCCATAGATGCGAAGGACAGTACCACAGGTATCTCGGCTCATGAAAGGGCCATGACGATCAAGGCCATGCTTGACCCCAATACCAAACCCGCCGACCTGCGCCGACCAGGACACATTTTTCCTTTACGCGCCAAAGAAGGCGGGGTTCTAAGGCGGACTGGTCATACTGAGACGGCTGTGGACCTGGCCAAGATGGCTGGCTTTTATCCTGCCGGGGTAATCTGTGAGATCATGAATGAAGACGGTACCATGGCCAGGGTGACGGAATTAGTGGAATTCGCACAAATGCACAACTTAAAGCTAATCACTGTCGCTGATCTGATTCAGTACAGGCGCCGCAACGAAATCCTCGTTCACAGGATCGATAAGGCCAAGCTGCCGACTAAATATGGGGAATTCACTGCCGTTGCTTACGAAAGCGTCTTGGATGGAAAGGAGCATATCGCTCTGGTCATGGGCGATATTGAAAAGAGCAAAAAACCGCCGTTAGTACGGGTTCACTCCGAATGCCTGACAGGTGATGTCTTCTGTTCGCTCCGCTGTGACTGCGGTGACCAGCTTGCGCATTCCATGGAGATGATTGCTGAGGAGGGCGCCGGTGTTCTGCTTTACATGAGGCAGGAAGGACGCGGCATCGGCCTGGTCAACAAAATTAGGGCCTACCACCTCCAGGACAAGGGCAAGGATACGGTAGAAGCGAATCTGGCCTTAGGTTTCCCGGTTGATTTGAGAGACTATGGCTTGGGCGCCCAAATTTTGGCTGACCTGGGTTTGAAAAAAATCAGATTGATGACCAACAATCCGCGTAAAATAGCCGGACTGGAAGGCTACGGGCTTGAGGTTGTAGAGCGGGTGCCGATAGAAATTATACCGGGCCAAGCCAACAGCTTTTATCTTAGTACCAAACAAAATAAAATGGGTCACCTTTTACACCTCAGCGAGAAATGTTAAAAACCTGTTGATAAGTGAAATCGTCCAGCTAAAGTTGGATATCGAGACTTCGGTGTGGGACTCTACCCCACCGAAGCAGAAAAGTGGAACTTCCACTTATAGAAGTGGGAGTCTTGAAATTGGATAAAACAGCTACAAGGAGGATATTTTTTGATGCCGAAAGTATACGAAGGACACCTTTTAGGTCAGGGCTTGAAGTTCGGGCTGATCGCCGGCCGCTTTAACGAATTTATCACCAACAAGCTTTTGAGCGGAGCGCTGGATGCCCTCAAGCGGCACGGTGTTGCCGAACAGGACACAGAGGTGGCCTGGGTGCCCGGCGCCTTTGAAATACCAATGGTAGCCAGTAAAATGGCTTCCACCAAGAAATACGACGCGGTAATCTGTCTAGGGGCGGTCATTCGCGGGGCAACCCCACACTTCGACTATGTTGCCGGCGAGGTGACCAAGGGGGTGGCCAAGGTCGGCCTGGACAGCGGTATCCCCACCATTTTCGGGGTGATTACAGCTGACACCATTGAGCAGGCCATCGAACGCGCCGGTACCAAGGCCGGCAACAAGGGCTGGGACGCGGCGGTAACTGCGATCGAGATGGCCAACCTAATGCGTAATATTAACGGCTGACAGTGAAGAAAAACTTCGAACAATAACAAAAATGTGGGTGCGACGTGTGACTGCTAAGTAATGCAGTAGGTAAACTGCTGCACTGTTCTGGCGGTTGAAGTCGTACCCACTTTGCTATGCAAATGCCCCACCTGTATCCTATCCATCATTTTTTATATTGCCGCTGGTATGTATTTTGCTTTACTTGTTCCTGTTTAACTTATTTTAAATACCTTGGAAAAGGGTGTGGGAAGATGCAAGACAATAGGTCTACGAGGTTGCATGATAATTTTGCAGATTTAATAAGTACGACAGATATGGTTATTGATGACATTACTTTACCAAGGCTTTATAAAACGGAGGAAGAGTGGGAGAAATTCATAAAGGGTAAGCCAATAAATACCGATGTGGTTCCCAAGCTAATTTACGAATCCTGGCTGAGGAGTATGGAATATGGAGTCAACCCCTACTTTAATGATAGAGATTTTTTATCACAGGAAGAAATTAAAAAGCAGATTTTAGATAGCAAAAGTCTGGTTAGTAAGTTTGGTAACATTATTATAGGCCTACAAAGAATGGCGAGAAAGAAAGGCTCGATAGTTCAATTATTTGATAATAACGCAAGAAACATTCAGTTGATTGCATTTTCAAAATACTTGCACCAAGGATCTGATGTGGAAGATATGTTCCCGGTTCCAGATAATGCGGCTGAATTACATGTTGGAACTAATGCGATTAGTATAGCTTTGCGTGAAAATAAATCAATACAAGTGTCTGGCCCGCAACATTTTAACAAGTATCTTCACGATTGTTATTGTTCTGCCGCCCCTATTCATAATAGTAAGGGTGAAATAATTGGTGCTTTAAATATTACTAGTAACAGTCATAAACAAAATAAACTAGATACTTTAGTCCTGGTAACATTTTTAGCGAGAATTCTTGATAATATATCATTTACAACAGACGCGCTGGGTGAGCTAGACAACTTTGACACAACCATCAATAGAACCATTGAATATCTACCTCAAGGGATAGTTCATTTTAGTAACAATAACGAAATCAGTCGCTATAATGACAAGATTATTGAAATGTTAGAAATCGACAAGGCAAATCCCCAAGAGGATTTGTCGAAGTATCTTTCTATTTTACAGGGACTAAGCAATGATGAGTATTTAGAGAATAGAGAAGTATCGTTAGATATTCGAGGAAGCAAGAAAAACTTTATGCTTACTACTAAAAATATATATAAAAATAGCAATAATGGTGTAGAAAAAATAATTATATTAGAAAAAGCCAAAATCCCTAACCGGAATTTGCAGGGGAATGAGGCGATTTATACATTTGATGATATAATTGGCAATAACGAAGCTTTTAATGAAGCAAAGGATTTGGCTAAAATAGTTGCTGAGTCAGCTTCATCGGTTTTATTGTTTGGTGAAAGCGGTACAGGAAAAGAATTATTTGCTCAGGCTATCCATAATGCCAGCACAAGAAAAGATAATCCATTTGTTGCCATAAATTGCGGGGCTATCCCTCACGAGTTGGTAGAAAGCGAATTGTTTGGTTATGAATCAGGTGCCTTTACCGGCGCTTCAAAAGGTGGAAAACTTGGTAAGTTGGAAGTAGCTTTTGGAGGCACTCTGTTCCTTGATGAAATTGAGAGTATGCCTGTAAATATTCAAGTGAAATTATTAAGAGCCCTTTCAACTAGTAAGATATGCAGAGTTGGTGGAATAAAAGAGATCCCTATAGACATTAGACTTGTTTCTGCAACAAAAAAAGATTTATTGCAAGAAGCTGATAGTGGGAATTTTAGAGAGGATTTGTATTATAGAATTGGCATATTTACACTTAATTTACCTGCTTTACGAGAAAGAAAGGACGATATCCCTGTATTAGCAAAACATTTTATCGAGATGTTTTCAAAAGAGCTTGAATTGAAAAAAATAAGCATAGAGGAAGATTTTTTTGAGGCACTTTCTTATTATTATTGGCGGGGTAATATCCGTGAGCTAAGGAATGTAATTGAAAGAACCATTGTTTTATTGGGAAAAGGACAGGAACTGACAAAGAAATATTTGCCAGAAAAAATAGTAAATGCCTATAACTATAAAAGTATGAAGAAAAAAATAAATATTGTTAAAAGCACAAAAAATGATTCCAATAGTTTAATAAAGATGAGTGAAGAGATAATCATTGAAAAGCTTTTACTTGAAGAAAAGGGTAATCTTGGTAGAGTTGCTATGCGCATGGGGATTAGTAGACCAACCTTGAATCAAAAAATAAAAAGCAATGAAAAACTAAAACACAAAGTTGCAAAAATCAGATAAACGATAAAACAAATAGGAAAACAGAAACGCTTACTTTTCTTACTAGAGAAGTAAGCGTTTCTGTTTTCTGTTAAATATGGGTTATTACAAAAATCTGATTTTTTACATGGGTGCCGGTGTATGCAGCTAAAAGAATCAAAGTATTCGATTAATTTGTAAAAATATTTTACAAGACCTTTAGGATTGATAATAAAAAAGTTGGTATTTGCTAATAAATGAAGTAATCAGGGAAAGCATTATTCTTAATAACGAAAAAATAATAAATGAGAGTAGTGTTTATTGTATATATATCCAGAAAATACATGAATATTTCCAGGTTTAGTTATGTATAGGCAGAAAAAAAATATACCGCAATTTATATGTAAAAGTTTTTTACGTTCAAAAAAGATGTACAAGCTAAAAAGTTTGTTTCTCATGCAAGGATATGTACGATAAGTTGAAGATGGTCATGTTGTAAGTCAGTTAATTCCGGGTTTTTCCCTGTTTTAATGATTTAATTTTTCATAAGCACAAAAAAAGCGTTTGCTGGCATGTACCTTGCTTTTATATAAGGGCAAGGAGGTGCTTTGAAAGTATTGTAATTATTTACTAAAATATCGCACCTAATAAAAAATATAATGGAGGTATGTATGATGCAATTTGAGTTTAGTATTGTCCCCCATATTCAGTTTGGCGCAGGCACATCAAATAAGTTAGGAGAAATAGCTCTCAGTTATGGAGCAAAGACAGTCTTTTTTGTTTATGACAAGGGAGTTGCCAAACTAGCTGCCGGTTTTATGCAAACTCTTAAAGATTCCGGCTTGAAGGTTGCAGAGTTCAATGGGATCCTCCCCAACCCTACAGACGAATCGATGGAGGAAGCCGCCCAGTTGGCCAGGGAAGCTAACGCTGACGTTGTTGTA
>JAQVOH010000086.1 GCA_028702695.1 Desulfotomaculaceae bacterium | reverse complement strand
GGGATTTTTCAAGATGCTCATAAGGACCAGCCCAGTCACATAACCCATATGCAATAAAGCCATCTTGATTTTTTCTGCTTTCAATATAGTCTAGATGTCTTAAAAAATATGGATAGGAATTTTCAAGCAATGTTTTATCCGCTGTATAAATATAGTATCTGTATGGTATTTCAAAAAGTATACCGGAAGAGATAGGACCGGACCCCCAGTCATAACCCCATCCTGATGTGGGTATGATACCAGGTAGTGCTCCATCATCAAGCATTGCATCATAAATGTCCTGCATATATTTAATATAAAAATCTTTCATATTGAAGTTTATAAGCATTTGTTCACAGGAGGCTCTTGCGTCATTAGTCCATCCTAACTTCTCTCTTGTAGGGCAGTCTGTGGGGATATGGAAAAGATTGGAGTAAGTAGCGTTAATGCCCATTTTGAACAGTCTGTTTATTAATTCATCAGAGCATTCAAAATGAGATATTCTCTCAATATCCTGATGGACGAAAACTGCTTTAACCATATTTTTCTCAGGTTCTTTAGATAAGCCAGTAATTTCAATGTATCTAAATCCGTGGTATGTGAATTTTGGTGACCAAATCTCCTTTTTGCCATTACAAATAAGCTTATCTGTCTGAAAATCACTATATTTATAGAATTTATCCATCTTATTTAGATTTAAGGTGCCATCATTGTTTATACTTTCAGCATATCTTATTATCAAATGATCATTACAATTTTCTTCAGTTTCAATTCTTATATACCCCGAAATATTCTGTCCGACATCAAACAGATAAGTATTTTCGAAAGTTTTCTTTATAAGAGAAGTATCAAAAATTTCACATTCTCTTATAGGCTGGCTTTTTAATTCTCTGAATACTAAATTATCAGGTTTGGACGACCTAACCGGTTGTTCCCATTTGCTGTCATCATAATTTATCTGTGTCCATGTATGATTATATTTTCTCAAATCACAGTGTTCACCGCTTCTGAGCTGGTTATATGTTATATAGCAGTCGTCTGTCACTTTGCATGATTCATCTGATTCAACAACAACTGTTTTATCCGAATAATATATATCCAGTCGGTAAATAAGTTTTGGAACTTCCCTCCATGGCGCGGTATCATAGTTCCAGGGAGTCTTAAAACTCTCATTAAAGAAACCATTACCTAATAATGAAGCAAAAATATTATCCCCTTCATTTATAAATGAAGTTACATCATATTTGTTATACCAAATGGTCTTTATGTAATCAGAAGTTGCTGGTGTTAATATGTCATCACTTATCGACAATCCGTTGATATAATGATAGCAAAGACCAAGTCCAGCTGTGTAAAGGGTTGCTTTTTGAAAGCCCTTTTCAACAGAAAATATTTTCCTGAACATGTACGCAGGGTCATGAGCATTGTCGTTATCTTTTAACTCTCTTTTTGCTGAAATGAAGTTTATTTTATTAAATATCATAATTCACCTTTATTACAGATATACCTATATGATATCATACATAACAGTATCAGATTCATTCATAAAGTTTTAGTTAATAACAAATATTATTTATAAGAAAGAAGATGTAATTCAATATGGAAGTATCAATAGTAATTAAAAATGGTAAGAATATAGCAATTGTTAAAAGCAGTAATGCGCTCATATGTGATGTACAGTCAGCTCTGGATTTCATAGCGAATATAAATTATGAGACCGGTTGTAATCGTATTGTCATTTACAAGTCTGTGTTGTGTGAAGAATTTTTTAACCTTAAAACCAAGATAGCTGGAGATATACTTCAAAAGTTCATTAATTATCAAATAAGAGCAGCTATTGTTGGTGATTTTGGGAAATATAGCAGTAAGAGCCTGAAAGACTTTATATATGAATGCAATAATGGAAAAGATATTTTTTTTCTATCAAAAGAAGAAGAAGCAATACAAGCATTAAGCAGCAAGTAGGTGTTGTTTTAGCAGTAATTCTGCTATATAATGAAATCACATTCAGTCAGCGAGGTGCGTACAATGCCAGTAAGTTATAAAAACTCTGGAAGCTTCTTATCGACAGGGAGATAAAGAAGAAAGAATTAGGAGAATTAGCATCTATCAGTAGCTCATCTATTACAAAGCTGGGCCGTAACGAGAATGTCAATACGCAGGTTTTGATAAAAACCTACACAGTGCTCCATTGTGACATTGGTGATATTATAGAGATAACCAATTATTAATGGGATGTTATAAGCTATGTGCTATGTTAGCAGCTCAAATGATAAGCATAAGAAGAAAAGCAACTAGGATCAAAATATGAACGAGCAGAACATGCGCAGAAATTTTAAGAATCATTGGAGGAAAACTAAATGGCTGAAAAGTTTTTTGACCCATCTGAAATGGTCAGGGGAATACAGCAGCTCTTGGTATCAGACAAAAAGAAGATAGCCTTTTTATTTGGAGCAGGAACTTCTCTTGCGAAAAAGCAAGACGATTCGCCATCGGTTCCTGCTATCGGCGAGATGACAGAGCTTGTTCTTTCGTATTTGAAAGCAGATACGAATAACGGAAGAAAATATGAAGCTGCTCTTGCTGAAATCTATACAGAATTAGATCAACAGGGGCAATCTCTGAACATAGAAACACTACTGTCAAATGTCGAGGAAAAAATCAGGATTATCGGAAAAGGTACGCTTAACGACCTTACCAAAGATGAGTTTATCGCTATTAGAGAAAAAACTCGCAAGGAGATACAAAAAAATGTCAGCGTTCATACAAGGGTTTCGGGAAAAGAGAGTACACTTATTCAATATGACTTTGCAAAGTGGATATGTAATGCGGACAGAAAATGTGCTGTAGAGATATTTACAACCAATTATGATTACCTTTTCGAAATAGGTTTAGAAGCGAATGGAGTTCCCTATTTTGATGGCTTTACCGGTAGCTATAAGCCGTTTTTTAATGCAGATGCTTTGGAAGACATTGATTATTTACCAAAACAAACAAAACTTTGGAAAATCCATGGTTCACTTGGTCTGCACAAAGACAACACGAGCGAGCGAATAATAAGAATGAGTTCTGATAAAGACGACTTATTGATTTACCCATCTTCTCTCAAATACAATGATTCCAAAAAACAACCGTATTCTGCCTTTATGGATAGGTTAAATCTGTTTTTGAAACAAGATGATTCAGTGCTATTTGTGTGCGGCTATTCTTTCGGAGATGAACATATTAACGAACGTATTCTTTCCGCTTTGCAGACAAACACCACAGCCCATGTCTTTGTTTTGAATTATGATGTTGTTTGGAATAAAGATGGAAACGGTAAGGATGTGGCAACAGCATTATTCAATGTCGATTGCAATCTTGGAAAGCTCGCATCCAGAAATCGAAAAATCAGTGTGTTGTCGACGAGATCTGCAATAATTGGAGGGCAACACGGTGAATGGAAAATTAGGCCTGATATTGACCCTAACGACCCACTCAGTCCTGCGTCATATTTCAAAGAAGATATTGAACATGAAAAAGACCCAAAAACTGGAGAGCCCACGAGTAAGCAAATTAAGACTTGTAAAGGCGAGTTGCTTTTACCTAGTTTTAAGTCATTTGTTGAGTTATTGAAAAACATGATACCGAAGAACGAATGGGAAGGCGATGGCAGTGAGTAAAATACAAACAGAAATAGGCAATGTATATAGCGTTAACGGAAACAGCGTGTCTGTTTCAATGTCCGATTCTGTAAAGTCAAATTCGCCTATTATTGACGGAATTGTTTATCGAATTGGACAAATAGGTTCATTTCTTAAAATCCCCTTAGGCTATACGAGCTTATACGGAATAGTAACGCAAATTGGATCGGATGCTATTCCTGATAAAGTCAGCGAAACTGTAAAGGGAAATTTTAATTTATTAGGCAATCAGCAATGGATATCTATGACATTGGTCGGCGAACAGACAGGGTTACGATTTGAACGCGGTATTTCGCAATCACCAACAACTGGCGATTCCGTACATATCGTAACCTTACAAGATTTAGAAATTGTTTATGGAGGGTATGACGAGCATTCATCAATCAGTGTCGGGCATATTAGTGCATCAGAAAGTTTGAATGCCTATCTGGATTTAGATAAACTAGTGTCGCGGCACTTTGCTATACTTGGCTCCACAGGTAGCGGTAAGTCAAATGCGGTTGGAATAACTTTAAAATCTATAATACAAAAGAATTTTAGTAAGACCCGAATATTGCTTCTCGACCCTCACGGAGAATATAATAGTGTCTTCGGCAAAGATAGTAATGTTTTCAGAGTTAATACAGACACAGGCTCCGAACGTCTATACATCCCATACTGGGCATTACCATTTGCAGAATTTATTAAACTGTTTGATGGTAATATTAGCGATCAGAATAAGGAGTATTTCCGGACTAAAGTCCTGGAAGCAAAGCAAAAAGCCGCAATTGAAAACAGTATTTCTATTGACTCAACTATGATTTCGGCTGATTCGCCGATACCTTTCAGCATTAAAAAGTTATGGTTTGAACTGGATGACTTTGAGAGGCAAACATATAAAGTCAATGATGACCCCACAAAACCTGATTTAATCAGTTCTGGGAATGCAGAAAACCTTGAGCCCAATCAGTATAAACCAGTAGGATCAGGTAATTCTGAACCCTTTCTGAATAAGCAGCGGAAGCTCTTACTACCTTTTTTGGACAGTGTTCGTACCAAGTTGCAGGATAGACGATTTGATTTTCTGTTTACACCAGGAGAATATACCCCTAACTTATCAGGGGTAGTTATAAAGGATCTATCTGAATTACTGCTATCTTGGATTGGTGGCGAAAAGCCAATAACAATCCTTGACATATCGGATATACCGTCAGATATAATGATGTCTATCGCTGGAACGCTTCTGAACATTCTATATGAAGCACTATTTTGGGGACAGGAGAATTATGTGGGTGGCAGAAAACAGCCATTATTGATTGTATTGGAAGAAGCTCATAATTATCTGCGTTCAGGTGAAAATTCGATTTCATCGAGGAATATCCAGCGCATAGCCAAAGAAGGACGCAAATACGGCGTCGGTCTTATGCTCGTTACGCAACGACCATCGGAATTGGATGAAACCGTCCTAAGTCAGTGCGGAACGATAATAGCCCTAAGAATGAACAATTCAAAAGATAGGGGTTATGTATCTGCTGCAATACAAGATGAATTGCGCTCTATTGTGGACTTGCTTCCCAGTTTACGTACCGGCGAAGCAATTGTATCTGGGGAAGGTGTAAGTATCCCATCACGAATACAATTTAACAAACTTGCTAATGCGCCAAAAAGTGCCGACCCAATGGTAAGTAAACAGTGGAACTGCTCCCACGCTCAAGGTAAAGAAGACTATAAAAAATTGGTTTCTCTTTGGAGAAATAAAAAATTTGAAATGGAGGAAGAAACTAATGAATGAATATGGTGTTGAAATGATTCCTGTAAGTTCTTCTAATGTACAAGCAATCGGGTATGATGAGGTCAATCAAGTATTATATGTCCGATTCAACAACAATTCTCTTTATTGTTATCAAGGTGTACCAATAGCTGAGTTCGATGGATTACAAAATGCTTCATCCAAAGGAACTTATTTAGATGCGAATATTAAGAAAGGTCCATACCCGCCTCAGCGCTTAGAATAAAAAGCAGTGCGTAGGTTCGCTCAGACCTTGGATTTGGTATTGAAGGTATGCGTTAACGCAAAGTTGCCAGAGGATTTTGCGATACCGATACCTATGTAGAATTACTCATCCAGCATGGCAAATGCGTTCAACGAATGTAACGTAAAACATGTCTATCTTGTTTCTAAGGAAAACAACAAAATAAAGGGTCTGAACCTGTATGAAGTTGAATATTTGGTATTTTATGTATATACATCGTATACCAGCAACATCAAATTTCACGACGCAGACAATTATCAGAACCTGTTCAGCAAAGGAGTGAATGCCTATGAAGTTTTTTCACCTATCCGACCTGCATTTAGGAAAGTCTGTACACGAGTTTTCCATGCTGGAAGATCAAGAATACATCTTAAAAGTCATATTAAACATTGCCGATGAAGAGAAACCGCAAGCTGTCTTAATCTCCGGCGATGTATTTGACCGCACCGTTGCGCCTACAGAGGCACTGCGACTGTTTGACGACTTTCTGGACAGGCTTGTGCGGCACAATGTCGAAGTTTTTATTATCAGCGGAAACCACGACTCAGCCGATAGACTGGCCTTCGGCTCTCGTCTGATGGAAAGAAGCGGCGTACATATTTCGCCCATATACAACGGCATGATCAAGCCATTTATACTCTTGGATGAATTTGGTGAGTTAAATGTTTTTCTTCTGCCGTTCTTAAAGCCCGTGCAAGTGAAACGCTTTTACCCGGAGCATGAGATCGCATCTTGGACAGACGCCATTCGAACAGTAATTGAGAATATGGATATTGATGTTTCTAAGCGAAATATTTTATTGGCCCATCAGTTTGTGACAGGGGCGGTAACCTGCGAATCGGAAGAAATCAATGTCGGCGGCGCGGACAATGTGGACGCAGATGTGTTCGCGCTTTTTGATTATGTGGCTCTAGGACACCTGCATGGCCCACAAAGTATCACCAGGTCAACGATACGCTATTGCGGATCACCGCTGAAATACTCTTTTTCAGAAGCTATCCAAACGAAGACTGTTTCCATTGTTGAATGTGGTGGCAAAGGTAGTGTTTCTGTTAAAGAGATTCCTCTGATTCCCAAACGAGATATGCATAAGATTCGGAGTAAGTATTTAGAAGTTACCTCACGGGATTTCTACCGGAATCTCAACACCGATGATTATTATCATATTACACTTACCGATGAGGACGACCAGCCGGACGCAATCGGTAAATTGCGGGTGATCTATCCAAACTTAATGCGCCTTGATTACGACAATATGAGGACAAGGACTGAAAGCTCCGTAACAGGAACATCCAACGCAAGCCAGTACACACCTATTCAGCTTTTCGATATGCTTTATAAGGAGCAAAATGGACAGCCAATTTCTGATATGCAACGGGTGTTCCTAAACGACCTGATTGAGCTAGTGTGGGAGGATGCCAAATGAGACCGCTAAAGCTAATCATCTCTGCTTTTGGACCATATGCGGACAAAACCGAATTGGATTTATCACAACTTGGTGCAAGCGGATTATATCTGATTACGGGTGATACAGGAGCTGGAAAGACCACCCTTTTTGATGCGATTGCTTTTGCCCTTTATGGCGAGCCAAGCGGTGAAATTCGTGAGGCTTCAATGCTCCGAAGCAAGTATACCCAACCGGACACGGATACTTACGTTGAAATGACCTTTGCCTACAATGGCAACAAATACAACATTATCCGAAGCCCGGAATACCAACGTCCAAAGAAGCGCGGAGATGGATTTACTTCTCAAAAAGCTGATGCTACCTTTACTTATCCAGACGGCAGATTAGTAACAGGAAGCCCACAGGTCACAAATGCAATCAAAGAGTTGATCGGAATTGGCCGTTCTCAGTTCACACAGATAGCCATGATAGCGCAAGGGGATTTCTTAAGGCTCTTAATAGCTTCAACCAAAGAACGGCAAGAAATCTTTCGCCAAATCTTCCAGACGAAAAATTATGAGATACTTCAATATCGATTGAAAAGTGAAGCCATCAATTTGGGAGGCCAGTATAACGAGATACAAAGAAGTATTAAACAGTACATTGACAGCATTGTTTGCAAAACCGATGATGTGCTGGAAATAGATGTACGCAAAGCCCAAAGCGGTCAGTTGACCACCCATGCTGTTTTGGAGTTGCTTGTAAATCTGACGGAGCAAGATGAAACGAAACAGATATCTGATAAAGCTGTGTTAAAAGCAATTGAGTTAGAAATCTCTAAAATAGATACCGCCCTAGGCAAAGCGTCGCAAGACAACAAAGCCCGCGCCGATTTGAATAAGGCAAAGTCAGATTTGTCGTTAATATCTGAGAAAGTGCGTGAATTGCAGACAGCTTACGAAGAAGCCGCAAGGCATCAGCCTGAAATCGAGCCACTGACAGGACAAATTGCTACGGAGCAAAGCAAGCTTCCTCAGTACGATGAACTTGATATAGCTGGTAATGTAATCAACGATAAAAGTAAAGAGCTAAAGGAATTAGAGAAAAAGAAGGGCGAGTTGGTAGAGAGCATTCGACTAAAAAGAGAACAGCAAAAGGCTTGGATGGATGAGTTATTACCCCTTAAAGGCATTGAAACAAAGAAATTGCAGCTTGAAGCGGAACAAGAAAAGACTAAAATCCGGAAAAAGCAGCTTGAAGGGCTATCAGCGATGTTGTCCGAACGCGTAAAAATCAAAGTTGCTTATGAAGCAACCCAAGTAAACTATCAAGAGATGCGTGATGATGCAAATGCTGCTAATATAAGTTATATCGAATTGAACCGTACTTTTCTGGATGCACAAGCAGGCATACTTGCGGAAACACTTGAAGATGGTGCGCCTTGCCCTGTCTGCGGCTCAAAAGAACATCCCTCCCCAGCAGAACTGTCGAATGAGGCTCCGACGGAAAAAGCTGTAGATGCAGCAAAAAAGAAAGCAGATAAAGCTCAGAGCGAGGCTTCAAATGCAAGCGCTACGGCTGCCGAAGAAAAAGGTAAGTTGGAATCAAAGGACAGCGAAATAGAGAAAGCCGCTCAGGAAATTTTTGCTGAACAACCAGAAACGCTTGAAGAAGGTATATCTGTAGAGACTGTTCAGCTTTCGGTATATCTGGATACATTGTCTACTGAAATTGAAGTTGCAGAGCAAGGATGTAAACGAAAAGTCCAAATTGAATCGGCCCTACCCAACATTGAAAAAGAGATAGCGAGATTAAGCGAAGTAGTTGCAGAAAATGAAACTGCTATAGCAGCCCTTACAGCAGAGATAAATGGTCTTGTGTCCACGCTTACCAAGTTAAAAGCAGCCTTACCCTTTTCAAAAAAAGCAGATGCGGAAGCAAATATTCGGGTGCTTGCCGATAAAAAGCTGCTGCTTGAAAACAACATTACGGCTACGAAAGAAACACTGGACAAACATAAGGCGCTAATTAGCAGTCTAGAAACACAAATTCAAACATTGACTGGGCAATTGGAAGGCGCCGAGGCGATAGAGGTCGATGAACTCGCAGAGCAAAAAACGATGCTTCTGGAAAAAAAGAAAGTGTATACGGACAGATTAACTGCCATTGCTTCTCGATTATCTGCAAACACTGCTATTAAAGAGCGTATCTCTGAACGGTTAAAGGAAGGAGCCGTTGTTGAGGAACGTCTGAAATGGGTGAAATCCCTATCTGATACCGCCAACGGTCAGCTTGCGGGTAAAGACAAAATCATGCTAGAAACCTTTGTTCAGGTATCTTATTTTGAACGTATTATTCGTAGAGCCAATGTGCGCTTGATGATTATGTCGAGCGGACAGTACGAGTTGAACCGAGCAGTAGAGGCCAGTAACCAACGAAGCCAGAGCGGTTTGGAACTCAACGTTATTGACCACTATAATGCTACTGAGCGAAGTGTTAAGACATTATCTGGTGGCGAATCCTTTATGGCCTCCTTATCTCTAGCTCTCGGTTTGTCCGATGAAATTCAGTCTGTTTCTGGTGGAATCAGATTAGATACGATGTTCGTTGACGAAGGGTTTGGTTCGTTGGATCAGTATGCACTTTCCCAAGCCCTAAAGGTGTTGAATGGATTGGCGGAAAGCAATTTGCTGGTAGGAATTATCTCTCACGTTGCTGAGCTAAAGGAGCGCATTGATAAGCAAATCGTCGTAAAAAAAGAAAAAAGCGGCGGTAGCCGAGCGAATGTTATATCTTAACTTTCAAAGTGTATTTAGAGAAAAGAAGAGCGGTATTTTTTGAGTTAGTAAATAACAGAAGAAGGGAATATGTCTTTCTGAAATTTGCTAAATTAAAAGGATACAAGTGGATAAACAACGATGAAATAAAGCCAGACGAAGATAATTGTGGAAACATTATGAGCCTTAACAGTGAGCATACTATGGGTTTTGTATCCGG
>JAQVOH010000186.1 GCA_028702695.1 Desulfotomaculaceae bacterium | reverse complement strand
CGGTCAAAGAGGTCGGTGTAGACCCTGTTGCCTGTAAGCACCTGAAAGGTAAGAGGTCGTACAAATTCCTGGGCCGACCTGGTCATAACCACATGGACCTCCGACCCAGCAGCTTTAAGATTGCTTGACAATTGGGCAACCTTATAAGCAGCTATACCGCCGGTAACGCCAAGAGTAATGGTTTTTCCAGCCAACATAGACTTCCTCCTAACTACTTGATACCCGTGTTGTTTCTTATATATCCGATTTTGTTGTGTGCTATTTCCTTCAGGGCAGCGGTTACCGGTTTACTAAAAACGTCGTCATCCTTGTCGCTTCCCCTCTCGGTAAGCACCCTGGCCCGCTTGGCGGTAACCACAACCAGGGTATACCGACTGTCAACTTTTTCCATCAACTCATCGAGAGTTGGTGCATTCATGGCGTTCCTCCACCTTCAATAATATCTAACTACCCGGTTGGGAGAGTTGCTCAATGATTGACTGCTGGCGCCAAGTACGGCACTTTTCGGCCATTATGATTGCATGAATGTTATCAAGCGCCCTGTTAATACTATCATTTACAACAATGTAGTCGTAACCGCCCGCCAGTTTCATCTCCCCGGTCATACATTTCAAACGTTTTTCAATTTCTTCCCGGGAATCAGATTTCCTGCCTAACAAACGCGTCTGCAATTCCGTTTTGGAGGGGGGCGCAATAAAAACCAGCACCGCCTCAGGCAATTTTTCCTTGACCTGAAGGGCGCCCTGGATATCAATTTCTAATATGATGTCGTTGCCACGCTCGAGCGCGTCCCGGACAAAATGACTGGGTGTGCCGTAATAATTTCCGTAAACCTTTGCCCACTCAAGAAGCTGCCCCTCTTCAATCATTTTTTTGAAGATATCCCGCTCCATGAAGTAATAGTCAACACCATCCACTTCGCCATCCCTGGGTAACCTGGTAGTAGCAGAAATGGATAATCGCAGGGATGAGTTTGCCCGTTGCAGCGCTCTCACCACAGTTCCCTTACCAGTCCCAGAAGGACCGGATATAACCAGCAGTAAACCTTTTTCACCCACTACTATTTCTCCATGCTTTATTCTCCAAGCTCCTCAGGCTGCACCGGAGCATCCTTGGAACCCAGGCGGTGGGCCACTGTTTCCGGCTGTACAGCAGAGAGGATGATGTGATCGCTGTCGGTGATGATTACCGCTCTGGTCCGGCGTCCATAGGTTGCGTCGATCAGCATACCCCTATCACGGGCTTCGGTTATAATCCTCTTTATGGGGGCAGATTCCGGGCTTACAATAGATATAATGCGGTTGGCCGACACGATATTGCCAAAACCGATGTTAATTAGTTTAATCTCCATACTGCTTCCCCCTTAAATCCTCCGATATTCACTCTATGTTCTGCACTTGCTCCCTTATTTTTTCCAGCTCACTTTTAGCCTCTACCACTGCACGGCTTATTTCCAGATCGCTTGCTTTAGAAGCAATCGTGTTTATTTCCCTGTTCATCTCCTGGATTAAAAAATCCAGCTTTCTTCCGACTGCTTCTCCTCCTGTTAGGCAACTCTTCATCTGCTGCAAATGGCTCTCAAGGCGAACGTTTTCCTCGGTTATACTGGAGCGTTCAGCAAATATCGTAGCCTCAGCAGCCAGCCTTTCCGGAGTTATAATACTATCGCGCATGTAGTCATTTAAACGGGCACCCAGTCTCTCCCGGTAATCTTCCACAACCTGCGGTGATCGTTCCCTGATGCTCTGATTGAGACAAGTAAGCTGTTCCACCCTTTTTAACAGGTCCTTGGACAACTGCTCACCTTCCACCGTCCTCATGCGGACCAGGTTGTCAACCGCTGCTTCTACTGCTATCTGAATGGCAGGCCACCATTCTTCAACATCATCAGCAGGTTCTTCCACTGTCAGCACCCCGGGCAGTGCCACCAGTTGCTTAAGCTTAATATCCCCGCCAATACCAAGGTTTTCCTGCAGTTCTTTCATTGCATTATAATACGCTGCAGCAAGTGCTTTGTCAACTTTCACTGTGGCGTTTTTTTCCCCGCACTCCTCCAGGCCGAGAAAGCCATCCACCCGGCCACGAGCTGTGCGGGCCTGGATGAGCCGGCGGATCCGATCTTCAAGGAGCGTCAGTGAGCGCGGTAGCCTTAATACAACCTCATTATAGCGATGGTTGACCGCTTTCAGCTCGAAAGTGAATTTTTTACCGGCAGTAACAACCTCTCCACGGCCGTAACCAGTCATGCTTTTAATCAATTCTACACCACCTGTCAGTTACTACCAACATTGCAACACAAAAATCCATGCTAAAAACTCATCTAATGGCAACATTCCCCAATCAGGCACATTTTAATCAGGGACAATAATCACATACTCCAGTATTTCAGAAAAAATACTGGAGTATTATGGTTTACTTAATTCTGTCCATCATCCCGGCAATGCGGTCCAGACCTTCATTGATGTTTTCCATGGAACAGGCATAGGAAAGACGGAAGTAGTCGTCATTTCCGAAGGCGACACCAGGCACCACAGCAACATGTGCTT
>JAQVOH010000185.1 GCA_028702695.1 Desulfotomaculaceae bacterium | reverse complement strand
CGGTCAAAGAGGTCGGTGTAGACCCTGTTGCCTGTAAGCACCTGAAAGGTAAGAGGTCGTACAAATTCCTGGGCCGACCTGGTCATAACCACATGGACCTCCGACCCAGCAGCTTTAAGATTGCTTGCCAATTGGGCAACCTTATAAGCAGCTATACCGCCGGTAACGCCAAGAGTAATGGTTTTTCCAGCCAATATGGCCTTCCTCCTAACTACTTGATACCCGTGTTGGTTCTTATATATCCGATTTTGTTGTTTGCTATTTCCTTCAGGGCAGCGGTTACCGGTTTACTAAAAACGTCGTCATCCTTGTCGCTGCCCCTCTCGGTAAGTACCCTGGCCCGCTTGGCGGTAACCACAACCAGGGTATACCGGCTGTCAACTTTTTCCATCAACTCATCGAGAGTTGGTGCATTCATGGCGTTCCTCCACCTTCAAAAATATCTAACTACCCGGTTGGGAGAGCTGATCAATGATTGACTGCTGGCGCCAAGTACGGCACTTTTCGGACATTATGATTGCATGAATGCTATCAAGCGCCCTGTTAATACTATCATTTACAACAATGTAGTCGTAGCCGCCCGCCAGTTTCATCTCCCCGGTCATACATTTTAAACGTTTTTCAATTTCTTCCCGGGAATCAGATTTCCTGCCAAACAAACGCGTCTGCAATTCCTCTTTGGAGGGGGGGGCAATAAAAACCAGCACCGCCTCAGGCAATTTTTCCTTGACCTGAAGGGCGCCCTGGATATCAATTTCCAATATGATGTCGTTGCCACGCTCGAGCACGTCCTGGACAAAATGACGGGGTGTGCCGTAATAATTTCCGTAAACCTCTGCCCACTCAAGAAGCTGATCCTCTTCAATCATTTTTCTGAAGATATCCCGCTCCATGAAGTAATAGTCAACACCATCCACTTCGCCATCCCTGGGTAATCTGGTAGTAGCAGAAATGGATAATCGAAGGGATAAGTTTTCCCGTTGCAGCGCTCTCACTACAGTTCCCTTACCCGCCCCCGAAGGACCGGATAAAACCAGCAGTAAACCTTTTTCACCCACTACAATTTCTCCATGCCCTATTCGCCAAGCTCCTCAGACTGCACCGGAGCATCCTTGGAGCCCAGTCGGTGGGCCACTGTTTCCGGCTGTACAGCAGAGAGGATGATATGATCGCTGTCGGTGATGATTACCGCTCTGGTCCGGCGTCCATAGGTTGCGTCGATCAGCATACCCCTATCACGGGCTTCGGTTATAATCCTCTTTATGGGGGCAGATTCCGGGCTTACAATAGCTATAATGCGGTTGGCCGACACGATATTGCCAAAACCGATGTTAATTAATTTAATCTCCATACTGCTTCCCCCTTTAAATCCTCCGATATTCACTCTATGTTCTGCACTTGCTCCCTTATTTTTTCCAGCTCACTTTTAGCCTCGACCACTGCACGGCTTATTTCCAGATCGCTTGCTTTAGAAGCAATCGTGTTGATTTCCCTGTTCATCTCCTGGATTAAAAAATCCAGCTTTCTTCCCACTGATTCTCCTCCTGTCAGGCAACTCTTCATCTGCTGTAAATGGCTCTCAAGGCGAACGTTTTCCTCGGTTATACTGGAGCGTTCAGCAAAGATCGTGGCCTCAGCAGCCAGCCTTTCGGGAGTTATAATGCCATCGCGCATGTAGTCATTTAAACGGGCGCCCAGTCTCTCCCGGTAATCTTCCACAACCTGCGGTGATCGTTCCCTGATGCTCTGATTGAGATAAGTAAGCTGTTCCACCCTTTTTAAAAGGTCCCTGGACAACTGCTCACCTTCCACCGTCCTCATGCGGACCAGGTTATCAACCGCTGCTTCTACTGCTATCTGAATGGCAGGCCACCATTCTTCAACATCATCAGCAGGTTCTGCCACGGTCAGCACCCCGGGCAGGGCCACCAGTTGCTTAAGCTGAATATCCCCGCCAATACCAAGGTTTTCCTGGAGTTCTTTCATTGCATTATAATACGCTGCAGCAAGTGCTTTGTCAACTTTCACTGTGGCGTTTTTTTCGCCGCACTCCTCCAGTCCGAGAAAGCCATCCACCCGGCCACGGGCTGTGCGGGCCTGGATGAGCCGGCGGATCCGATCTTCAAGGAGCGTCAGTGAGCGCGGCAGCCTTAATACAACCTCATTATAGCGATGGTTGACCGCTTTCAGCTCGAAAGTAAATTTTTTACCGGCAGTAACAGCCTCTCCACGGCCGTAACCAGTCATGCTTTTAATCAATTCGACACCACCTGTCAGTTACTACCAACACAGCAACACAAAAATCCATGATAAAAACCCATCTAATGGCAACATTCCCCAATCAGGCACATTTTAATCAGGGACAATAATCACATACTCCAGTATTTCAGAAAAAATACTGGAGTATTATGGTTTACTTGATTCTGTCCATCATCCCGGCAATGCGGTCCAGACCTTCATTGATGTTTTCCATGGAACAGGCATAGGAAAGACGGAAGTAGTCGTCATTTCCGAAGGCGACACCAGGCACCACAGCAACATGTGCTT
>JAQVOH010000085.1 GCA_028702695.1 Desulfotomaculaceae bacterium | reverse complement strand
TCACCGAAGTGGCCGCCCAGGGGGAAAAGATGCCCCAGAAAAGCACCTTCTTTTACCCGAAATTCATTACAGGACTGGTTATAAATCCACTGTAGTACAAAGAACCGCCCGGCTGACGCCGGGCGGTCCTTTGTTAAATGATAATGATAAAGGATAAAATAAAAAGCCCCACAGGGCTTTAATTTTTCTGGTGGGGATGGCTGGTTTCGAACCAGCGACTTCTTGAATGTGAGTTTCAAAGCCTATAAATCGACAAAATTCGACGAGTCTTAAAAGCCAGTATCTAAGCCTCTTCCGGCTCATTTTACTCCCTGTTAAACTCCGTTACGGATAATTGGATTGGATGGAATAATTAATTATTTACTCCACTTGCGCAGGACGGAAGTTGAAGCCGGCCCTTTAAAAATGCGGGCAGACAGGCTATGAACTCTTGAATTAAATCCTGTGTAACGGCAGAATACGATTGTGGTATGGGCCACCATGGAATCATAAGATCTCCCCTGGAACTCTACAGCTTTAACGGTTTGGGGCTCATGGTTATTTTCATTTTGGGGTCATGTTTAATATATGTTTCACCTGGAAGAATAAGTTTAAAATCCTTCGTCTCTGAGTTAACGGAAAGGTAAATGGGACTATCAACATCCTTGAACTGATATGTTGAAGTAGTCCAGCCCATGCCGGCATCTGCAGGCTGCACACTAAGCAAGAACACCGACAGCGTAAAGACAGCAACCAAAAATACTGGCCTCAACAACATGCGGCTCAACACCGCCGGAACAAAAGAATACCCTGTTGCATTAACTAGTTAACCTCCTTTTTTTTCCAACTCATACTAATGAAAAATTTATATTCTGGAGACCTTCACACCCTAATTTTGTTAAAAGTATATATTATTTAAAAAAATATATTAAATTTAATTCTACAAAATTTTACAAATTTACTTCGTTCGCAGAATATTATTTTGGGAAGTTTTTTGTTTTCGTGATAATCTTTGTGAAACAGATAATCATTTTATTGAAATAATTTACACTCATGCAAGTCTTCTAATTAGCATACTTCTTCACATCTTATCCTACTTCGTTTCACGAGCGTTGCATAAAAATAAAAGCTACCAGTAAACAGGAAATATTCATAAGGCAACCAAGGATTATGGGTTGGTTTAAAACCTACCCAATTTTTTGTGATATAATGTTTCATGGGATTGTGACGATGAAACTAGAGGCCATATTGTTGTTTGGAATATAGTTGCTTTTCGGTTTGCTGGTATGACATAAAACTAAAACTATATCAGATTGATTACATAGTGTACCTACAAAAACTAATCTAAATTATATGCTATAAAAGCATCTTCAATCCCTGCTTCAACCAATTTAGACTTCATCTTATCGGCATCATCCTTGTTACTCAAGGTTACTATTTGAACCCTGTACGGCCCATTCAGACCAGTAACCAACAAAAAACCCACAAATCCCTTTAATATAAGGCTTCATGAGTTTAAACCATAAGGTATCTCTTAAAATAATTAATCATCTCGAATCTTTTAATGAATACTAAGATATTAATTAATCAAGTAACTTATAATTTTTCTATTTTTTTAATCAATTTGATCATATGCAACTGGAAAATTTACTTTTCGAACATGCTCTTTAATCATAATGATAGTTATATGTTTCTAATCTCGTTAATATAGGTGGGACAGCAGAGACAGCAGCACCTGCCGCTAACAGGGAACTCGTCCCGCTTTTGAGGAAAGAAGCTGGGGAACCATCACCGTACTCGATTTTTCCTACAAGGGCGGGACCGGCTATCTGGTCAGGAAGCTGTGGTTGGACGCGGGTAAGGGTTTCCGCCGCCGGCAATGCGAAAAGGCGGAGGGGAGCGTGTCCGTTCTAAAAGGGAACGGGAAAATCACTATGCGCGGCTGTGGATGAAGCGTTTGTGTGATCCTTGCATGCAGGCATCCCGCCACTACAGAAAGGCAAAATGACGATGTCAGAGGGAAAACACTACCTGAAAAAAGAAAAGAAAATCCGCATCGACTGGATCGTTTTCATTTTCCTGTTTGCGGTGGAAACAGCATATGGCGTCTATCTGGGGTACTTTAAGGGCGTCCTGCTGGGCGACGCGGTAAGCCGCACAGCCAACGCATTTTATGTACTGTTCTGCAAGCCGTACCGCTTTACCTCCATGGGCCTTGTGTGGAACCCCCTGCCTAGTATGTTGCAGCTCCCTTTCGTGGCGCTTGCAAAGCTCTGGTATCCCTTTGTCACCAAGGGGATCGGCGCAGCCGTGGTGTCGGCACTGTTTGCAGCATGGGAAGGCAAGACCCTTATGCGCACGTTTGATTTGCTGAAAATCGACCGCCTCCCTTCACTGTTGCTTACGTTACTTTTTTGCCTGAACCCATATGTTTTCTTTTACGGTGCCAACGGTATGAGCGAGATCATTTACGTCGCCTTCGCCGTGCAGATCGTATGCTCCCTTTCCCTTTGGATGCGGAAAGGCGGCGGAAGCCACCTGATTGCCGTGGCCGTCGGCTTCGTGGGGATGTTCCTCACGCGTTACGAAGCTATCCCTTTCGCGATAGCTGTCGCGCTGGGCATGTGTGTACAAATCCTGTTCAGCCAGCGGGAGCGGAAATACTACCCCGCCAACGACCTCAAGGAATCATTTTACTATGTGGAAGGCAGCATGTGGGTCACCTTTTTCCCGCTGATCTACTCTGTGCTCGTCTGGATTTTCTACAACTGGTCCATCACGGGCAACCCCCTGTATTTTATGAACTCCGGCTATTCGATGAGCGCCTATTCGGATTATTACACCAGCTACGGCGGTTTTGCCGGCGCTTTCGGTTATGTTTGGGCCAGAATATGGCCGTTCCTGATAGTTTTCTGCGGCCTTCTCGCGGTCCGGCTCATGGCCGGCACGTTCCTCCAGCCGGATTCCCTGATCATCACGGTCGTGACTCTCGGACTTTCCGCTTTTCAGTTCTTCATGATAGCTAATGGTAAATCCGGCGGCTACGTCCGGTATCTATGCTACCCTTTGATGCTTGCCGCCGCGTGGATCCCGTATCAGCTGTCCGTCCTGAAGGATGGCAAGAGGAAGGCGGCCGCAATTCTGATGTCCGTCGTTCTGGCCTGCAACGGGCTTTACTTCCTTTGGGCTTTTCGGTATTCCCCCCTGATGCGTGAAGACACGCTGCTCATGGTTCCGGCAAATTCCGAGCAAGTGGCGGACTATATCAATTCCTACCTAAAAAACGACAGAGTCCTGATGGACTCTTACCGCACCTACTACATCATTATGAACGTGAACAACGTCGATAATCTGGTTGTCAGCTGCAGCCCCGACTTTGAGAAAGCTGTGAAGGACCCCGTGAAAAACAATATCGATTATCTGGTCGCCCCGCAGATTGGGAGCTACGGAAACATGGACGCACTGAACATCGCCTACCCGAATCTTTACTGGCACGGTGAAAAATGGTGTCAGGAAGTAACCTCTATCGGGGAATATAAAATCTACAAGGTGCTGAAATGAAGGGAGGTATCATATGAATCAGAATCCGGAAGGGCTGGGGACTCGGCTCGTGCAGGCTGGGTACATCAGCGAGGAGCAACTGCAGCAGGCGCTTCAGTTTCAGAATCAGGAGGGCGCCCTGCTGGGCGAGACGCTGGTTAACCATAAGGTCATCAGCCAGGAACAGCTTTCCCACTTCTTTTTCTCCAATCCCGGTTCGAGACTTGGGGAAGTCCTGATCGACGAAGGATACATCACACGTGAGCAGCTCACCACAGCGCTCGCGTATCAACAGGTATACGGCGGCCGCCTCGGAACGATCTGCGTTTCCCAAGGCTTCCTGACCGATCAGGAATTGGAGCGCGCTCTGGAGCAGCGTACCGTCCCAAAAGGCAAGTTAGGGGAGGAACTCCTCCGCCGTGGCGTCATCTCGCAGACACAACTTGACGACGCTCTCGTCATGCAACGCCGAAGCGGTGGACGGCTTGGCGAAATCCTGCTTTTCCTTGGCTTCATCACGCAGGAGCAGCTTTATCGTACGCTGGCAAACCAGGGGGAGATCGGCCGCATCGGCAGCGCTGTGAACCTCACGGACGTGCGGGCCCTGCCTTATGAGATGGCGGACAAATACGGCGCCATTATCATCCGGGAAGAGAAAAAGTATGTCGTCGCCGCCGTGCGGTCCAAGCTAAGCCCAGAGGCCGTGGGAAAAATCGAGGAATATCTGGGGAAACCCATTGAACAGGTGCTGATGACCGAAGCCGAAGGCTTCCGCCTCTGGGAGCAGGTTTACCGCAGGAGGGAAATCAACGACAGCGTTTTCAGCCTGTACGACGAACAGCCGGAGAACTCCGCCATCGTGACCTTTTCCTCCCATCAGCTTGCTGTCCTCCTCATACTTCTGATTCTTTTCATCATCGCTCTGGCGGCAAACTGGCACGGCACACTTCTCGCGCTCGCCATCTTTTTCCAGGTCATCTACCTCCTGATGGCCACCGCCAAGTTCTGGATCGTCACAAAGGGAGCCAGGAATGACGCACAGCTTCGTTTCTCGCCGGAAGAAGTTGCGGCGATCGACGAATCGAAGCTCCCGATTTATACTCTCCTGATTCCCGTATATAAGGAAAAAGAGGTCGTTCAGCAACTGATTGACCGTATCCAAAACATGGATTATCCGAAATACAAGTTGGATGTCCGGATCCTGCTGGAAGAGAATGATACCGAGACGATCGAACTGGTCAACTCGCTGAACCTGCCAAGCTATTTCACATCCATCATCGTCCCGTCCTCCAAGCCGCAGACAAAGCCTAAGGCATGCAATTACGGGCTTTTGCAGGCGAAGGGTCAGTATGCCGTCATCTACGACGCGGAGGACAGGCCCGAACCGGACCAGCTGAAAAAGGCCTACCTCGCCTTTCATAAACTGCCGGACGAATATGTGTGCATCCAGGCAAAGCTGAACTATTTCAACAGCCAGCAGAACATTCTTACCAAGCTGTTTACACAGGAATACAGCATGTGGTTCGAGCTGCTGCTCGTCGGCATCATGCAGATGGACATTCCCATCCCGCTGGGCGGCACCTCCAACCACTTCAAGATGAGCTTCCTCAAACGGGTCGGCGGTTGGGACCCGTTCAACGTGACGGAAGACGCGGACCTTGGCATCCGGCTTTACAAATATCGCTACAAGACCGCCATTCTGGACTCCCGCACATGGGAAGAAGCCAACAGCAACGTCTCGAACTGGATTCGTCAGAGATCACGCTGGATCAAGGGTTATATGCAAACCTTCTTCGTACATATGCGAAGCCCCGTAAAGTTTTACCGGCAGATCGGTTTCCGCAGCTTTCTCGGGTACCTTGCAATGATTTTCGGAACCCCGTTCCTGCCGCTGATCAACCCGATCTTCTGGGGTTTGCTGATAATCTGGTTCTGTACGGGTGCCCCATGGATTCAGTCGCTGTTCCCGGGCCTGCTGTACTACATCGCTGTCATACAGTTTGTCGTCGGCAATTTTATCTTTATCTATATGAATCTGATCGGCACTTACTATGTCATCCGGGACTGCGCTCTCAAAAAACGGCAGCCGTTTTCATACAGTCTAATCAAATATGGGTTGCTGACACCCTTTTACTGGGTCCTGATGAGTGTCGCCGCGTACAAGGCGCTTTTCCAGCTTTTCGCAAAACCGTATTACTGGGAAAAGACCCACCACGGTTTGACAAACGTGTCTCCGCCCAACCGTACAGAAACATATTCCGGATAGTGAGGTAACATCTAATTATGAAAAAGACACGATTTCTGTGGATTGCACCAGTTCTGGCCGTCATGATGGTTCTAGCCGCCTTTCTCGCTGGAGCAAACGCGGCGACAAAAGCCACCGGCGAAAACGTGGAGGTGCCTCTGTTTACGGAGCCGCAGTCGCTTAAGTTGCCGCACAACACCACCTTCTTCTGGTTCATGCTCCCAAACGGAACCAAACTTGGCGACAAGTGCAGCCTTTCCCTGCGAATGTCAGTGACCGGGACTCTCATCAACGATTATTCCAGCGTGACGCTGCTTATTAACAATGTGCAGATTTCCAGCATCCATATCATGGACATTATCCATAACAATGTCGGATGCTGGACGGTGCCCATCCCCGCGGAGCGCCTGAAAACCGACGGCACACTGAACGAGCTGAAAGTCGTGACGACACAGCGTTCCATTCTCGGCGACTGCGCCGACATCGATAACCCTTCCAACTGGGTGACGCTGGAAGAGAGTTCCTGCCTTGACCTGGATGTCCTGCGGATGAGCGACCCCGACCTCAGCACCGCCCTCCCGTACTTTTTCAACCGGGTAGATCAAACCAACCGGACGAACGCGGAATTCATCCTCCCCTCCGGCGCGGATTATAACACGCGCGCGGCCATGCTGACCATTGCCTCCGCCATCGGCGCAGAATATCCCGCGAAAGACAACGTCCGTTTCACGGTCTCGCAGGGAAGCTCCGCAAGCGAGGAGCAAAACCGCATCTATATCGGTCTCGGCTCGCAGCAGCCCAAAAGCACGACGACCATCCCCGCTCTGGCCGCGGGAAACGGATATCTCGCCGTGGCGAGGAACGGCAGCCGCAATGACTTCTGTATCTCCGGCGCGGACGCTGCGGGCCTCGCAAAAGCGGCGGCATTCTTTACAAACGCGAAATACCTCGCGCAGCTTTCCGGTTCCTCCGCAGTGGTCTCCACTGACCTCAGAAACAAGGCGGAGGAGTTCACCAAAAAAGAAGACGGATATTACTCTCTGTCTGATTTTGGTTACGACACTGCCAGTCTTGCCGGCGCATTTCATCAGGAGGTCACATATGTCCTGAAACAGCCGGAGGGCATCCGCAGCGGCAGCGGCTCCTATGTGGAGATTCACTTCCGCCACTCCACGGCGCTGGTGGCGGATACATCCCTGCTCACGGTCTACGTTAACAACGTCGCCATCAACAGCATCCAGATGTCGGATTCCAATGCAGCCGGCGATACGATAAAGGCAAAAATCCCGGCAAGCGCGCTGGAAAAAAGCACGATCAACATCAAGGTAGAATGCTACAATTATCTTGGTAAAGTCGACTGCTCCAAGGATTATTACGATACCGCGTGGACCGTTGTCGATAAGGACTCCGTCGTCTACTTTGAGCCGGGAAATTCCAGCCTCCGCCCCACGGTGCAGCAGTTCCCGGTCTTTGACACGCATACAGCGAAATCTGCCCATTCGGCTATTCTCTCACTGCCGCAGAACGCTTCGGAATCTCTGCTGGAGGCCGCCGCGGAACTGGCGTGCAGGGCCGGGCAAAACTCCGGCGCCGCCTGCCGGTGGGAATACACGAACACCCTGTCGGCTTCTTCCAACAAAGCGTCCTCCGACATCCTGATAATGGGCAGCAACGACAGCGTCGCGATCCCGGATGAAGTTGCCAAACTGCTGGATGTCGTCCCCCACGAGAACAACAATTTTACCATCGCCGATACAGCGTCCGTCACCGCAGAAGCCCTGCAGAACAAGATTGTGGTGCAGGCGGTTCGTTCCCCTTGGAATTTCTCCCGGAAGGTATATATCGTCACTTGCCCCTCCTCCATGGAAAGTCAGCTGAAACAGTTCGTCACCGATCGGAGCAGCCTCAACAAGCTCAGCGGCTCCATGGCGCTGATTGATGAAAAGGGGACCGTAACCACTATCAGCGGCACATCCGCCGAAATGACGGATAAGATACCTCTCACAGCGGACAGAGCCATCAGCCAAATCGTGCGGGTCACCGGCATACCGCGGGTGGGTCTTCTCATTATCCTCGTGTGCATCCTGATCATCATCTTACTGCTCATCAAGGTTCTGGCCAACCGCCGGAGGTTTGCCAACGCCAAGAAAAAAATGGAAATTATCAATGCGAACGCCGGAAAGTACGACTCAAAGGTTCCCTCACCAGCGGCACAGTCGCTCCCCAAGGACAAAGGCAAGGAAACGGCAGAGCCAGCCGATTTTGATCATGACATAGACGACAGGTAGCTTATTTTCGCGCCACAATCCAGCAGTATCGGCTGCACGGTCGGTCACTGATGTAAACGCCGGATAGAAAATGATGGAAACGCCGGACAAGATTTGACCCAAACGCCGATAAATAAATCGCCGGAAATGTATTGTAAACCGGCATGCCGGCCTGAATCGCCTTCATGGCAAGCCCGACTGCAAGATGTGTTTTTTCCGTTATGTAAAACTTTACATAATGAATAGCATATTATCCGTAGTCAGTCACAAAAAAAGATCTCAGAGACAAGGGAGCTGCGGCGTAGTGCTGTCGATGCGGAGCATTGGAGTAAGTGGGAATAATGCTATACCTGATTATCTGTTCACTGAAAAACTATTGCTTATCTATAAGATACGCCATAGTTTTACCACCACGATAGCGGTTTTGTCCAATGGCGATTATGGGGAGCTCCCCATAATCGCCATTGGACTGCTTCAATTGCCAATACCCATGGAGTAAACTTAAAGATTATCCAGGAAAGATTATTACATTCCACAATAAAGACAACTTCAGATATTTACACTCATATACCTATGAAAGCTCATATAGAAGCGGCTGAAATAATTGACAAAATACTTTTCCACAACAAAAACCGGGGTTCAAATCCCGGTTGAATAAGTAAATCCAAGGTTGTTAAGGGTAGTCTATGCTAGCAAATTTGTTAGCAAACCTCTGGCCGAGAGGTTATAGCCTACTGAATCCCTTGATTTTATTGGTGGGGATGGCTGGTTTCGAACCAGCGACTTCTTGAATGTGAGTCAAGCGCTCTCCCGCTGAGCTACACCCCCATATTTAATTGTACTTTTAAAGTAGTTATTATTCTATCATATAGAATCGCCGAAGGCAAGGTTTTGACTAAGATATGACCCGATTATCATTTCCAAAGAAAGCAGTTTCAAAAAAATAAGTGCTTGTTATAGGGCTAGTGTTTTACGGTAATAGTACCTCCCTGGTAGACAGGCACCAGGTCATAGTAATTCAGTCGTGCACACCATTCCATATCTGCGGCCAAACCCATACGAGCCAGTTTTTGGCCATGCAGGGAGTCGTACAATGCTTGCAAGGGGTTGTGTACATAGACTTCCCCCAAGCGCCGGGCTGCTACCGCAAGGTCAGAGCCTGGAAAAATGGAATTATCACCGCTAAGGTTGTGTAATTCCTTAATAATAATCCCCGCTGCAGCCGTATCTTCCAACGAAAACTCCCCTCTGGTACCCGCGCAAACGAGCACTATGTCCCGTCCTGTATGCAGGGCTTCTCTGGCCACAGCCTTCGCATTCAACAGGCTGCCGATTAAAACCTGCCCGCTTCCTGCGGCTGCCCGGCGGATGGCCCTGGTCCCATTGGTGGTTGTAAGCACCACCACTTTGCCTCCCACTTTTTCTTGCATGTATTCAAGAGGAGAGTTACACAGATGGAAACCGGGGATGAGGAGGCTTTCCCTCTCACCGCCCAAAATTACATCCGGCCGTTGTTCTAAGATAGCCAGTGCTTCTGCTACTGTTTCAACCGGCGCCACCTCCCGGCAACCGCAGGCCAGGGCTGTAACGATGGTGCTGGTGGCTCTCAGTATATCCAGGACGATGGCAGTCCGCCCTGCCAGACGTTCTTCTTTTATCTCACCGGCTGTCGATATTACATCAAATTTCATGGGCGACACCTGGCTTCCATAAGAAGGTATTCATACGCATACAAACATGCAACTGCGCAGTACCATTAGATGATAAAAACAAAGTAATATAGGTCCGATTCCAATAAAGCACGGTTCGTTAATGCCTCTTTATGAGAATTCGATGAGTCATTTATGCCAATGAATTTTCACCTGCACTTAACAGCGTCACAGCAACCAATGTATTTTTAGGACAAACTTTAAGAAGCCTTATCCTTCATTAAGATCACCTTAACAGTCTGCAATAGTATGGCCAGGTCTGCTGAGAGGGAATACGATTTGGTGTAAAGCAGGTCGTATTTAAGTTTATTCTCCGGGCTGGTGCTATATTTGCCAGCAATCTGGGCCAGACCGGTGATGCCGGATTTGACGTTCATACGGTAAGCGTATTCAGGTGTCTCCTTAACTAGTTCGTTAACGAAAAAAGGTCTTTCCGGGCGAGGACCCACAATGCTCATATCACCTTTTAAGACATTGAGCAATTGGGGGATTTCGTCAATCCGCGTGCTCCTTA
>JAQVOH010000184.1 GCA_028702695.1 Desulfotomaculaceae bacterium | reverse complement strand
TTTCACCACCTTCCCGAATTTGGTTACCGCTTCCCGATAGCTATTTTCTGCAACAATTGGCAAATTCCTTCTTATTTCCAAAATTTTAAGAAAATAATTACTTTGTCATATTATTTCTGGTAAATAGACGCATTTTCTAGTGTGGTCATTATTCCCTGGATATGTTCCTGGTTCCTCGTCTCAAGCTCAAGCTGCACTTCAGCCTGCTTTAGAGGAATGCCAGGTCTGTGGCTAAAATCATCATCACCTGCGGCGCTTTAATCAGCGCTTTTGGTTCCACCAGGCGGGCGGCCAGAGCACGGACTTCGGACTGGGGTTTGATTTCACCCTCAGTGTGGCTTCCTTCAAAAACATCAGCCAACGGGGTTGTCCTACCTTCCATGATAATTGGCCCCTGCCCACCCTTGCATAGGTCTCAGCGATAGTGAAATGCTGTTCACCCTCGTCAATCCTGATATATCTAAGACTCCCACTTCTAGAAGTGGGAGTCTTAGACTTTTCTGCTTCGGTGGGGGTGGAGTCCACCACCGAAGTCTCGATGTTCACTATAGCTGGACGAGTTCACTTGGGTCCAGGATTATCCTCCGTTTAGTAAACACACGGATACGAGGTTTTCTACGAACCGGACAGTATTTTGCGATAAACCCGGTAGACTCTACTCTTCCTAGCCTGGTCCGCGCTTTGGATAATTTTGTTCATCATCTGGTTGTTTTCTGCGATCTGGGAAAATTCGAAGCGCATGACTCCTCTCCGGCAAGCCCTGCGGAAACACTCTATAATCAGGGCGGCTTCCAGTCCTTTGAAACGGAAGGCCGGCAGCACGGCCAGGACAGCCAGACGGGCGGTCTGGGGCCCAGCCATCGCCATACCGGAGTTTCTTTTTAATACGGATAGGGTCAAACAGAGGCCGGCTGGCTTTCCGTCAATTTCAGCGACCAGGAGCAAGCTGGGATCATAAAAACCCTGCAGTTTACGCCAGATGGCGGCGCCTTCCTCCGGGGAAAGGGGCGCAAAGCCCCAGATGCCCGACATTGAACCGTTATGCAGGCAGGAAAATATTTCACCCTCAGCTGACAGGTTGTTAAAATCCAGCTCCCTTATACGTAGGGCCTGGTTATTCATAGCCCGGGCAGCCACCCGTAGCAACCGCTCCGGCAAAGGCTTCCTGAGGTCACAGTAGTAGGCCAGAAGGTTCATTTCCAGTTCCAGCCCGCATGATTTAAGGAGCTCCTGGTAATAAGGGGGATTATAGGGCATACCCGGCAGGTGGAGGCCCCTGAAACCTTCCACCAAGAGACCCACCCGCTCGTGTGGCGTAAGGTCAACAGGACCGATCATAACCTTTACGCCCCTGGCGTTCAGCCATGCTGAAGCTGCTTCAAGCAGCGCTGCCGCCACAGTGGGGTCAGGCAAAGCTTCAAAATAACCAAAATAACCGGTAGCTCTGTACCGACCGTCAGTATGGACACCGGCCGCAATACGCCCGGCTGCATACCCTCTATTTACCGCCAGAAAAGCCTGCGCTTCCACTCGTTCAAATAAACGATCACGCTTATGGCCGGCATGTTCGATGATAGGAAAGGGCGGCGCCGCGAAAGTGCCCCGGTAAACCACTCCAGGGAAAGCGTTAAAGCTCTGCAGTCCCTCAGGTCCTGTGACAGGTACAACCTCAACAGCCATGACCCACCCCCACGCTTATTTTGCTTTAGGTTATTCCAGCGCTCTGGCCATTGCTACCCAAAAGGTCAATCACCTATAAAAAAGGAGCACTCCTTTTGGCAGAATGCTCCTTAGCGTCGCTTACTACTTTCTTTTCCTGGCTGATTGGACAGTAAACCCTTTTATAATTTTATAAAGCATAGGCTGATGAATCATTTTTTGTATCTATTGGCTATGCCCTCAGGGTCCTCAGCGCCAGCGTCAGGTCGGATGGCTTATCAACATCAACGCCAACTTCAGGATATTTTGACATTACCACAATTCCTTTAATCCGGCCCAAAAGCTGCGAGACTTTTTGCTCAGCCTCGGTAATGGACAAGGAACGCATTAAAAACTTAAGCACAAAGCCCAAGCCAATTAGCTTGCAAAGCCCAAACGGGCTCTTACGCAGGCTGATAATTTTTTGCCCGTTTTCAACACATTGCTTAAAAACTGCAGGGTTAATTAAGAACAGGTTTCCCCCCGTGAACACACCCTCTTTTAGGTTGACATAGGTGCGCCTGGTTGCTGGGAATTTACTCTCCACCACCGGCTTGGAGATAATGGGGTAGTACAAGTCGCCGCTCATATCGCCGCAAAGACCCAGAAAATCGTTGACCGCCTGTGTTGTAAGCATGGGGATGTCGGAAGTAACCAGCAGTACCCGATCGGCATCCAGAGAACCCATAAGTCCTGCCTCGATGTTTTCCATAATACCGCCGCGAGAATTTATAATGGATACCCGCTCCCCCTTCAAAAAGGGGGAAAGCTCTGCAACTGGACCAACTACCAGCACCCGTCTTACCTGCCGGCACCCCAAAAGCGCTTCAACCACATACTGCACCATAATTTTTGAG
>JAQVOH010000183.1 GCA_028702695.1 Desulfotomaculaceae bacterium | reverse complement strand
TAGTTGTCGCCATTGGTCTTCCCCCTCTCTATCTTGAATATCTCTTACGCATCCTTTACCAGGCGCTTTTTACTTAAGCTTCGATCATGGTAGCATTGTCCACTCTGATAATCCCGTTCAGCGCGTAATCCTGCAGGCCGCCAAGGGAGGTGGCCACATCGAAAACATCCTGGTCTGCAGCAGTTGCCTTGACATTGGTCAGGCTCTTGTTTCTGAGGATCGGGCTGCCGGTACCGCTGGTACCAACATGCAGCACGAGTTTCAGAGCAGAGTTACCGGGCACTTTGGTGACTGCCATTTCATTATCCCCCCCTTACATAATTATTTTTTTGGTACGAGCCCCGACCGGTAAAGTAAGGACCCGCCAAAAAGAAAAAGACCGGCAGAATTTACCGGTCAGGTATAGCTTACCAGGGGAACATGAGTTTGTCAAGCATGTTTTTTGATTTATCAATAAACCCTATCTATTTATGAGGGGCAAGCCATTTCATTAAATACGGTCTGTCATTATTTGCAGGTACTTCATACCACTCAGAACACAAAAATAGTCCTCACCATGAATTCTCAGCGGTGCTGAATAATACCTGGCTGGGCTTTTGCCATCTGTTTCGCTATTTTGTATTTATAAAAGGTACTCTCTTCGCACATAATACCATTGTTCAAGGCTGTAAATTAAAGCCTGTGCAAACCAACAAATGGAGGTATGAACAGTGGGAAATAAGTTGGTTGAAGGATTATCTGCAATAACTACCTCTTCCCAGGAAGTTACCCCGGATATATTGGTGTTGCAATTTACCATCGTTAACGCTTGTATAGTCGGGGAGCCCGCTACTGGGGCCAGTGAGTGGGTGCTTGTAGATACAGGTCTTGAAAACTCAGCTAATTTTATTCTACAATCTGTAGAAAAACGTTTCGGTAAAGACAGCCGTCCACAAGCTATTATTCTTACGCACGGCCATTTCGACCATGTTGGGTCAGTCATCAAGCTCTCTAATCTCTGGGATATTCCGGTCTATGCCCATGAATTGGAAATGCCTTATATCACAGGTAAAAAGGATTATCCGCTGGCCGACCCTACAGTAAGCAGTGGCATGGTAGCGAAAATGTCGCCGACTTTTCCGCACACGAGTATAGACATCGGTTATCGTGCAGTAGCACTTCCCTCTGACGGTAGTGTGCCCGGTATGTCTGGATGGAAATGGATACACACACCCGGCCATACTGAAGGGCACGTTTCTTTGTTCCGCGAAAAAGACCGTGTGCTTCTCGTCGCCGATGCCTTCACCACAGTAAAGCAGGAGTCACTCATGTCTGTACTGACTCAAAGTGAGCAGATAAGTGGCCCTCCGGCATACCTCACCACCGATTGGCAGGCAGCGGAGGATTCCGTCAAACGGCTCAGGGATTTGCAACCGTCATTGGTTATCCCAAGCCACGGGCAGCCAATGAAAGGCGAGGAACTGAAACGCCATTTAGATATGCTGGTAAGCAATTTTGACGAAATTGCCGTACCAGAGCAGGGGCGTTTTGTTGATAGAAAGTAAACGTCGTTTGCAAAATGCTCGAGCTTATAAAGCCATTCGAATTTCCTGGAGTCTATGGAGAAATTATAGCAATATCAATGTTACTGTCTTTAAACCGCACTTTCTTTTGCGTAAGAACCTGCACTGTCAATTTTCCACCAAAAGCTTTTTGCCTTCCCCCCCGTCGTAGAATAAAACCACTCATCATCTTTTTACATACAACCATCTTATTCTAGTTCTTTTGATCCGACCTTAAGCTGTCAATCAGTTGTTATTCTTGTAAAAATTAAAGGGGACGTCTATAAAAAGGCGATGTAAAAATATTTTTCACCCCATGACAAACTGCTGTCGTGAGCCTGGCTTATGATAAAGCCATAACAATTTTACGAGGAGGTTTTCTCATTGGAACCCATCAAAATTGACCTGGCCTTGGATAAACACTTCCTGCTGCCCGGCAACAAACAGGTAGCCTACCTGATGATCAAGCTGAACGCGCCTATAGAGGTTATGGCCAACAGGCCGGTCCAGAACCTGTCCTTTGTCATCGACAGAAGCGGGAGCATGCATGGGGACAAGCTCGACTACACCAAAAAAGCAGTAGCCTTTGCCATCGGCCACCTCGGGCCTAAAGACTTTTGCTCGGTTGTGGCCTTTGATGACATGGTCAGCCTGGTTGCCGCTTCCCAGAACGTTGAGAACAAGGACGCCCTGAAACAGTCCGTATTGAGCGTCTACACCGGCGGCTGTACAAATTTGAGCGGCGGTATGCTGCAAGGCTTAAGGGAAGTAAAGCAGGCCTTGGGGAAAGACCGGATCAACAGGGTCCTGCTCCTTACGGACGGCCAGGCCAACGAAGGAGTAACCGACCACAACAAGTTAATCAAAAAAGCCGGGGAAATGGCCGGCGGTGAGGTGACCCTCTCCACCTTCGGCCTGGGCGAAGACTTTGAAGAAGATTTATTGATGGCGATGGCCGAGGCCGGTAAAGGCAACTTCTACTACATCCAGTCACCGGACCAAATCCAGGTCATTTTTGAGCAGGAACTAACCGG
>JAQVOH010000182.1 GCA_028702695.1 Desulfotomaculaceae bacterium | reverse complement strand
AAGAACGCTATGAACTGGTTATGAAGAAAGAAGACGCGGACAAGCCCCAGTTCCAAGCTGTACTTGAAATAATACAGTCCCAGGAATTCAAAAAAGAACTGCAAGGCCTGGGGGATTATGATTTAACCGAAACAGGCAAAATTATAGCTGAAGTTTAATAGTTTTACAAACCGTTCTTTGATTGTTATCTATCCTTATATAAGCCAAAATGTAGGTGCGATTGAATTCGCACCTACATTTTTGAGAGAATCGCTCTGTGTGCATTTTCAGGATTTCTTTGTTTCTCTGGAACGATTTGGGGAAACATATCTATTTACCAATTACTACAGAACTTGCTTTGACAAGTGCGTTTACCTCGTCACCAACCTTTAGACCCAACCTCTTAACCGAATCAGCGGTTATTGATGAACACATTTCTTGTCCTCCCACATCAAGGAGTACTTCCGCGTTAATGTCATTTGTTTTTATATTCTTGATGCGGCCCTTTAGATTGTTACGAGCACTGAGTTCCATGATGTTCCCTCCCGATAAATTGTTTCTAATTTTTGCAGCTATTATTTACAATCTGGGAATATTTATACATGAGACTTATACTCATTAGACTAAACCTGCGGGAGCCCTTTTCTTAGGAGCTCCTATTTATTGAGGGTTTATCAATAAAGATAGTATATCCTGAGTGTTTCCAAGATATCCTCTTCCATAAATTCGATCAGGTCTAAAAAAGCGGCACTGTTCAAGCCCGTACTGGAACCGATCTGCAGTTGAAACACGCTTCCTTTTTCGTGGAGAAGAGTCGGGGCCATGTTCATCTCCTGGCTAAAAATCACCTTAATTTCTCTCGCCAGCAGCCCATTGTCAAGACCCATCGGGCAGGACTGGGCACAGCAAAAAGTGGAACTCCCACTTATAGAAGTGGGAGCCTTAGAATTGATAAAAAAGTTAAAATTAGACGTGGGTGTTTTATGCCCGTCATTGGCATGGGCTACGTGTGTGAATGCCCGTGTTGGTGCGGGTGGCTGTGGTTGCTCTCACCGTGCTTATGTTCATGAGGGTGAAGATGCTGGTCATGTTTATCACCGACAATCAACCTTAGTAAATTTGGCTGCTCCATCACCTTTTTGCCGGCTCCATAGCCTACCTTTTTAACAACCAGCGCCGGCAGGTCGATAAAAGCGTCCGCCAGGGTGGAAATCAAGGCGGCCCCAGTTGGGGTGACCAGTTCACCTTCAATACCTGCCCCATATATCGGGACGTTATGCAAAATTTCAAGGGTTGCAGGGGCTGGTGAGGGGATCGTCCCGTGCATGCATTTGATAAAACCTTTACCCATGGGCAGGGGTGAAGCATATACCCGTTGGACACCAAGCAAGTTAAGACCCAGAACCGTACCTACGACGTCCACAATAGCGTCTACGGCGCCTACTTCGTGGAATTGAACATGTTCCGGCGTGGTATCGTGCACGATCGCCTCCGCTGCTGCCAGGCGGTCAAAGACGGCTTTGCTTTTTTCCTTTACCCTTTCAGGCAGCTCGCTATTGTCGATAACCCGCTTGATGTCTGCAAGATATCTTTCCGGCTGCGCCTCATCCAGCATATCCACAAAGATATTAGCCGCTGTTATACCACTACGCATGACCTTTTCACAACGCAAGACATATCCCTGCACAGGAAGCTTGGTTAACTCCCCTTTTAAAAGCTCAAAGTCGACCCCGGCGCTAATTAAGGCGCCCAGGCACATATCCCCACTAATCCCTGAGAAACAGTCAAAATAGGCTATATTCATACGCTCGCCCTCTTTATGTTACGCAGCCCGGCGGATGAGGGGCATTCCTCATCTCCGTAAGGGCCGCGCCTACTTTTTGTTCAATCATACGGGTAATGGCATTGGCCATAGCGGCTGCGCCAAAGCCGTTGTCAATATTTACAACGGACACACCAGAGGCGCAACTGTTGAGCATACAAAGAAGCGCGGCAAGACCGTTAAAGCTGGCCCCGTACCCCACACTGGTAGGCACTGCAATCATTGGCTGATCAGCCAGCCCCCCCACCACGCTGGCCAGGGCGCCCTCCATACCCGCGACTACAATAATAACATCCGCCCAGCGGATCAATTCCAGTTTATCAAGGAGCCTGTGAATACCGGCGACGCCGACATCATAAGCGCGCTGCACATGGTTGCCCATAATCTCAGCGGTAATGGCCGCCTCTTCGGCCACTGGAATGTCAGCTGTTCCGGCGCTCAGGATCAGGATGTTGCCCTTCTTTACCGGCGGCTCGCCGCGGTGCACGATGATGGTGCGCGCCTGCTGATGATAGACGGCGTCAGGATAAACCTCCTGCACCGCTGCAAAAGCTTCCTGGGTGGCGCGGGTACCCAGAATGCTGCGGCGCCCCCCGCAGAGATTCTCAAAAATCCGTGCAACCTGGTCCAAAGTCTTACCCTGGCAGAAAACCACTTCAGGAAAGCCCTTGCGCAGGGCACGGTGGTGGTCTAACATGGCAAACCCCAGGTCTTTATAGGGCAGGTCTTTAAGAGTGTTTAAAGCCTCTCCCACTTCAACCTTGTTATTTTTTACA
>JAQVOH010000084.1 GCA_028702695.1 Desulfotomaculaceae bacterium | reverse complement strand
AGTTCATCAGGATATTAGGTGGGTGAGGGCGGATGAGTTATGTCATGTCTGGCTAGGCAGGGGACATGTCTCCTGCCATTTCTTGACCAATCGGACTGAATTTTGCACCATGTTTGTAACAGGCCTGTCTATGTAACCCGGAACGGCAAGGCGAAAGCTGTTTTGTTGGACAACCATGGCTCTTAATGATAAGATTTTCGGTAGTATTTCTATCGCGGTAAGGGAGATTTTTATATGATTGAAGTCCGGAACATGACCAAAAAATACGGCAAGCTGGCGGCCAATGACAACATCAACCTGTCCGTGGGCCGCGGCGAGCTGGCCGTACTGCTAGGCCCCAACGGCGCGGGCAAATCAACACTGATCAAGTCTGTTTGCGGCCTCCTGCGTTTCCAAGGCGCCGTTACCATCAACGGGCATGAGAATCATACGGTGGAGGCGAAACGGCTTTTGGGGTATGTGCCGGAGTTTCCCGTGCTGTACCCGATGCTGACGGTGGCGGAGCACCTGGAGTTCATTGCTAAAGCGTACCGGTTGGAAGTCTGGGAGGAAAAAGGGGAGGCATTGCTTCGCCGCTTTGAGCTGGACGATAAAAAAATGAAGCTGGGTAAAGAGCTTTCCAAAGGAATGCAGCAAAAGGTAAGTGTCTGCTGTGCGCTCCTGCCCCAGCCCAAAGCTGTCATTATGGATGAACCGCTGGTCGGTCTTGACCCGCATGGGATCCGCGAACTGAAAGCGGTCATTGCTAAGCTGCGGGACAGCGGCTGCGCCCTGCTTGTCAGCACCCATATGATCGAAAGCGTGGAGGAAGACTGGGATGTAACCTACGTCATGGTCAAGGGCCGGATCGCGCGCGTTTGCCGCCGTACGGACCTCGCGGCCGGCCAAAGCCTGGAAGACGTATATTTCACCATCACAGAAGGAAAAAGCCAGGAGGACACGCCATGAACAGTCTTGTTTTTCTGCTGGCCAAAAGCGCCAAAAATACTCTGCTGGAGCTTCGGCGGAAACCGGCGAAGCTGGCGTTATGGGTGCTAGTGATTGCAGGGATTGGCGGGATTTTTCTCCTTTCCCTGTTTACACGCCAAAGTGCGGCCGGTTCCCTTGATCTCGTCTGGCTCAAGGGTATCCTATTCCTTTTCATCCTGCTTTTTGTCGTGATCGCCATCCAAAAGGGCCTGGCCAACGGAGACGTTATTTTCGACATGAACGATGTCAATTTACTGTTTGTTTCACCGGTCAGTTCCCGCTTGATCCTGATGTACGGCATCGTGCGCATGGCGAAAACGGCTTTCCTGGCGGGCTTTTTTATCCTGTTTCAAAGCAATTCCCTCAGCACGGGCTTTGGGGTAGGGTTTGATGCGGTGCTCCTGGTACTACTCGGCTTTATGCTGGCCGTTGGTGTGCTTCAAATCCTGTCGCTTCTGATCTACAGCCTGACCAACGGAAAACCGAGGCGGAAATTGGCGGTCCGAATACTGGCCGTTGCGGCCTTTCTCCCGCTTCTTGTTTATACCGGCATGCAGCTTGTCGGAACGGGTGATCTTCTTCCGGCGCTGGAAAATACGCTGCGTTCGCCGCTCGCCGCTTGGACGCCTGTAGCCGGGTGGGCGTCGGCAGGCGTTGTTTCCCTGATTTCCGGCGATACGGGTAGCGGGTTCTTGTTTTTCGGGCTGCTTGTAGTGTCCGGAGCGCTGCTGCTCCTCTATATTGCCTTGAGCAATCCCGATTATTATGAAGACGTGCTGGTCGCTACGGAAACTGCGTTTGAGAAAAAGCGCGTCCTGGGCGAAGGGCAGATCAACCCGGAAGCCTCATCGGCGAAAAAAGTGAAGGTTGTCAAAACCGGTATCGGCGGTCTGGGACCCAGCGCCATTTTTTATAAGCACCTGCGGGAATCATTTCGTGCCAACCAGCTCGGTCTTTGGGGAGTGTCGTCCATAATCGTGGTATTAGGCGCGGCCCTGTTTTCTTTGTTCCTGCGCGGCGAGGACGGCGGGATCCTTATTCTGCTGCAGATCCTGATGTGGATGCAGATTTTCACGATTGGAACAGGGCGCGGCCTCAAAGAGCTTTATATGCATTATCTCTACCTGATTCCCGAAAGCTCTTTTCAGAAAATCGTTTGGAGCAACCTGGAAATTGTGTTTAAAGTAATGGTGGAAAGCCTGGCTGTTTTCGGCATCGCGGGTCTGATCATGGGAGAGCCTTTTTGGCTGGTTGCTGCGGCCACCCTAGTTTACACTCTGTTTTCTTTTTTATTACTGGGTATCAACTATCTTTCCCTGCGCTGGACAGGCGCGGACATCAGCGCAGGACTCCTGATGTTCATTTACACCCTTGCGGTGATCGTCATTATGCTGCCCGGCCTGATTGCTGCCATTGTCCTTGGCAGTATGATTGAGGGGACCGGTGTACTGATCGGACTAGGGGTGCTGGCCTTATGGGAATTGCTGGCTGCGCTTGGCTGCTTCGCGCTATCCAAGGGTGTTTTGCACAACTCTGATATGCCTGTACTGAGAACCGGCAGGTAACGATATGTGATCACTTGACAACCAACATAAGCAATTACAATATTTCTACAAACCCTTCTGTTCCATGCACGAGAATTTGTTGCCCATCTTTTATCAGTTTGGTAGCATTTTCCACTCCAACAACTGCTGGCAAGCCATATTCACGTGCGATAACTGCTCCGTGGGTCATCAGTCCACCAACTTCGGTGACCAGGCCTTTTATGGATACAAACAATGGTGTCCAGCTAGGGTCAGTAAAGGAGGTGACTAATATATCTCCATCTTCCAGATCAGCATCTTCCATGTTTAAGATGACACGTGCTCGTCCCTCGATAACTCCGGAAGAAACAGGCAGACCTGCAATAGCTTCGGCTGGGAGGTTTTCTCGTTTGTACTCACCGGAGAGTGTTTCACCATCAGACGTGATAACACGTGGGGGAGTTAGTTTCTCATAGTATTTGTACTCGTCCTTTCGTTTGCCGATGATCTGGTAATCAAGTTTATTTGTGCGTACGACTTCGCGAAGTTCTTCAAAAGTGAGATAGTATATATCTTCTTTTTCATGAATAACGCCTACTTGTACGAGTTGTTCGGCTTCTTTCAGTAATGCCTGCTTATAAACGAAGTAGCGATTAACCATACCGTATTTTGGATATTCCCTAAACCCGCTGAAATTCCGGATTAGGTCGATCATTCGTTTTGTTTCTTTGACTTTTTGGTCCCCATCCGGTAATTGCTTCAATCGCTCTAATAACCCTTGTTCTTTTTTCAAAGCAACGTGTCGCCCTTGCTCAAATTTCCGATGGCCGGCATTAGGAGCAAAGTTTTTGATGTTACTGAGAATCATGGGGACAAGTGTCGTTGGTTTTTCACTCCAACGAGTTTTAGTAATATCGATTTCTCCGACACATCGCATTCCGTATTTGTTGAGATAAGACAAGATAGCTTCCCGGGTTTCCTGTCCACCATCAAACGTAACCAGTTCATCTAAAAAGTTATCATCTTTTACACGTTGTAAATAATCAATTACTTCCGGATAAGGACGAATCACATCTGCGACACCCAATAGCTCCAGACCCATTTCCGAAGTAATATTGTTTGATACAGATTGAGAAAGCGTGTCTGCTGCGTTTTTTTCACCCAGCCATTCCTTCATTTTTTCATTGATCCATGATGAAGCATCCATAGCAGCCATAATCACACCCAAATTTTGTGGGTCAAATAAAGTCTTCTTTAATTGCTGGATATCTTCCAGGATAAAATCAAATAAATCTGATCCTGATTTCGTTTGGATGTTTTGTTTTAACTCTTCTATCCATGTTTGACTATTCTTAATCAAGTCAGAAACGATTGTCGGATCGTTTTCGATTTGTGTTTGAAAAACCCCAGATGGCATACCGTTATTGCTGTAAATGAGACTCTGTACTTTTTTACCATCCGGTGACGATTTGATAAAATCTTTTCGCTTTACTATGGTCATAAGGGCGTCTTTTATGAGCGGATCGGATTGTCCCAGGGTTTTTATTATCATTTTTCCACCGTCAGGCGAAGCCAGATGACGTGTGATATCAACAAACAACCTTCCACCGGCTTTACGCATGGGTGCAGGAGTCGTTAACAGGTAAAAAGATAATCCCAATGGTTTAATGGGGTCGGTCATCATTTGCTGATGAGCGACAGATACATAAACATGTTTTTCCTGATCATTTGCTTCAGGGATGGGGTATAAAGTAGTGATTGGCCGACTCTGGACAATATAAAATGTATCATCAACCAAACACCATTCGATATCTTGTGGGTAACCAAAATAAGCTTCGATCTTTCTGCCCAAGTGCTCAAGCTGCAAAATCTGCTCATTCGTCAGCGCTTGCCTGTTCTGCCGCTCAGGTTCAATCTCCTGTTCTTTCGTACCGCTTTTCTTTAAGGCATAAATAGCCAGCTTCTTGGTGGATATCTTCTTATCGATAACCTTGCCGTTACGCACTTTATAGATATCAGCATTCACCAGGCCGGAGACCAGGGCTTCACCAAGTCCGAAGCCGGCATCAATGGATAACACCTTCCTGTTAGAAGTGACGGGATCGGCAGTAAACATGATTCCTGCCACCTGCGGGAAGACCATCTTCTGAACAACCACGGACAGGTAGACTTTACGGTGGTCGAAGCCGTTTTTCAGGCGGTAGGTTACTGCCCTCTCGGTAAATAGCGATGCCCAGCACTTGCTGATATGCTTTAGGATTGCCTCTTTTCCGATAATGTTCAGATACGTATCCTGCTGGCCTGCAAAGGAGGCCGTCGGTAAATCCTCTGCAGTTGCGCTGGATCGCAGGGCATAGGCATTTTTCTCTCCAAGCCTGGAGAGGAGGCGGGTGATCTCTTCATTTATGTCTTGAGGGATGGCTACCCCTTCGATGACCCTGCGAATCTTACCGCTAAGTTCACCGATTTTATCCCGGTCCTTTACTTTTAGAAGCGATAACTGATCAAGTAATTCGTGAATCGATGACGTTTCCCCAATGATTTTTTTAAAGGCTTCAGTAGAAATACAAAAGCCATCCGGTACGCGTATTCCTTCAATCTTGGAAAGTTCCCCCAGGTTCGCGCCTTTACCCCCAACAACCATGAGTTTTGTTTTGTCAATATCCTGAAAACCAAGTACAAAGGAACTCATACGTTTCCCTCCTTTGGCAATTCCTTCTTTAATAATTCGATTTACTGGAGTATTGTACTAGCCTATAATGTACCTTATACATATATTCTATATACCCCTCCAACAAATCGCATTAACGTTCTATTGCATTATAGCAGTAGCAAATGGGAACAAATAGTCTATATTTACAATTTTTTGTATGTTATAATTAAAGTGGGAAGAATTCAATTTTCAAAGAAGTAAACCTGCATCCTTTTATAAGCAAATGAAAACAGTTATTTAGCGAGGATAATAAAGGATTAGAGGCTAATGTGAATTTCTACAATTAGCCTCTAATCCTTACGAGATAATAGTTGTGAATTTAGATGTCGATCTTATTGTTTATCTTGATTTAATCCGAAATTCGTTAAGCATGGATGGGAGAATGTTTACTGTTCTTTTTTTCTGAAGGAAATAAGGTAGACTATTTCAAGAATCCCAACTGTATTGACTATTATAAGCGCAATATACCAGACCAATTGCTTGTTGCGGGCAGCATGCCAAAGGGCTATGCCTTTCCAGATAACTGCCCAGGCAATTACTAAATAGAATAGAGGACTGTTAGGTTGTAAAATTTGTAATACGTTATTCACGTGTATTCCTCCCTGAATTTGTTGTTAATGTTTCAATTATGCTTTTATACCGTGGCTCTTCTGCTAAAGCTGCAAATGCCGGATTTGACAGGACAGCCTGCAGCATGCTTTCTTTGATTACTTTTTCATTCCGTGGAGCATCGGCGCCTAAATCAAAGTCTGCAAACCAGCCATCAATTGCATCAAAGAAAGAATCTCCGTGTAATGAATAAGGGAAGAAGCCCTTAGTGCAGATATCTGCATATTTCCGTAGCATGTCAAGGGCTTTTTCAGCATTACCCTGTAAACTATACACATGCGCTGCAGTAAAATAGGTCTGTGCCATAGTGTTTGGATGTAATCGTTCCAAATTATAGATTGCTGCAACAGATAATGACCGATGCAAAATCTCTTCGATTTTCTCGCTGTTATCTGCATTTAGCAGCAAATAGGCCGGTGTAGCTCCAATTAGTGCAAGCAGATGCTGATACATACTGATTTGCGTTACTTCTTTTGCCTTCGATCCATTTCCCAGTATCTGATATGCTCGTGCCATAATCTCATGATCTGTTGGGATCGGTCGTATTGATTCTCCAAGCAAATCCAAAACCTGCTGCGGCTGGTTTAACATCAGATAACATACTGCTTCAAAAGAAGTTGCATCCTTAGATAGCCACACGTCGTCACTTTCAGTTTTAATTCTTATGCATAACTCGGCCGCTTCATTCAATATAGCTTCTTGCCTTTTCCTTTCTTCTGCGAGCATATGATGATTGGCCAGCAGCACTGCCATCTGCAACAGCAACGGAAAACAGGAATAGTATTTTTTAATTATTTTCCGGCATTCTTCCAAAACATCATCAAATGGACGGGTCGCAAAGTCTTTTGACAAACGATGATACAACTTTTTGATATCTTCTTTCGTCATCTGCGGCGCATAACCTATCAAATCGTCAATGCTGATATTGAAATATGCCGCAAGCTGCGGAAGGAAGGTTATGTCGGGATAACTCTGCGCTGTTTCCCATTTTGAAACAGATGCTTTAGAGACCCCGATATATGCGGCAAGTTCATCCTGCGTAATACCTTTTTCTTTGCGTTTTGTAACAAGCGTTTTTGCAATATTGATTTCTTTCATATGATCACCTCAATATAATTGTACGGATTTTCTCCCCATAAAACAATGGATTGGTGGTTGACTATAGTTGAATAAATCAACCACAGGGAAACTTCCTAATAAATCAACAACCCTGGAGGAGTTCTACCACTCTTTAATTGAGCATGAAAACAGCAGTAATGATGGGAGAAAATGGTGAATGTTCTTACGAAGATTGAGTTTTATAAATGAAGGGGTTACGAGTCACAAGGCCTATCCATTTTCCATACCTGCATTTAAGGGATTGGATTTTATCGAGTTCACAAGTAACGTAACCTTTTTCGTTGGTGAGAATGGCTCGGGGAAATCAACTCTCCTAGAAGCAATGGCTTATAAATGTGATTTCAACACAGCTGGCGGAGGAAGGAATAACTTCTACGAAGTCCCATCCTCTGAATCAGCGTTCGGAGATTTTATAAGGCTTTCCTGGGCACCGAAAACTACAAATGGGTTTTTTCTTAGGGCAGAAAGCCTATACAGCTTTGCGTCTCATATTGATAATGTTGGTTCGGAAGCTTATTATGGGGGGAAATCGCTCCACAAACAATCACATGGAGAATCATTTCTCTCCATCTTTTCCAATAGGTTCGGGAAAAAGGGAATTTATCTATTGGATGAACCTGAGGCGGCTCTTTCCCCAGCACGCCAATTGAGCTTGTTGAGAATTGTCTGGGAATTGGAACTCGAGGGTAAATCACAGTTTGTTATCGCAACACATTCTCCAATTATTTTGGCATATCCGGGTGCGCAGATCTTAGATTTTGATACTTCACCGTTATCGCAGACATCGTATGAAGATACATCGCATTATCAGATAACCAAAGGTTTTATGCAAAATAGAGATCTTTATTTGCGGAAGCTCTTTGAAGAGTAAGGTCCGCCGCCTAACAGAAGTAATTAGTGTATGAACAAATCAATTTTAGAACTTTTGTGTGACAATACATTGCTCTATGCCGATACTTCCTCTTTAGGGCGACCGGTGGTTGTTCCTGCGGATACAAGCCATGCTGCAATATTTTTCTTCATAAAACCTGTTGACTATCCCCTTGGGTGTCGGCTTATGATTGGTTCGAGGTGATAAAATGTTAATTAACGAAGTAAGCAAAGCAACCAATCTAACCAAAAAAGCAATTGAATATTATATAAATCAAGGATTGGTTTTCCCGAAAATTCTGAAAAACGGATACAGATATTTCAGTGAAAATGATGTGGAGCTTTTAAAGAAAATTTCTGTCTTTCGTAAAATCGGACTTGGTACAGATGATATTAAAGCTGTGCTTGCAGATGAAAAAGGCGGCATTTTAAAAAAAATATCCGTACAAAAAGAATTGAGTGTACAAAGGGAGAAGGCAAAACAAGCAATACTTGACCAGCTGGGTGCCGGAAAGAGTTTTGCAGAAATAGAAACAGCTTTGAATGCCATTGAACAGAGCAAAACAGTTACGGGTAAGTTGTTAGAAGCATTTCCGGGATATTACGGTCGCTTTATTTGTTTGCATTTTGCACGGTTTTTGAGTGAGCCGATTTCAACACCACAACAACAAGCCGCTTACAAAGAAATCATAGATTTTCTTGATGAAGCCCCTGCACTGACCTTCCCAAAAGAGTTACAAGATTTTATAGATGAAAGTACTCAAAACATCAGCGCAGAGAAAATCCTGGAGTTGAATGAACAAACTAAGAGGTCTATTGAAAGTCCCGAACAGTTCTTATCAGAAAACAAGGAAATGCTGACATGGTATCTTGAATATAAAAAGTCTGATGAATATAAAAATTCCCCTGCTTTTAAATTTCAAGAAGTGCTTAAAGAGTTCAATAATACAAATGGGTACTATGATGTTTTTATTCCTGCGATGAAAAATTTAAGTGCTTCTTATGCGGATTATTATCAACAACTTGAAATTGCTAATGAAAAATTAATATCGGAATATCCTGAGATTGCAACATTGAATACATTAAGAAAAACAACCAATGAAGATTAAGGAGGGCGGAATTTAATGCAATTTTAAAGGGGGTAGTTGACAATCTCAGCCACTACCCCCCCATTACAGCCTTATTTTACATCTATTTGGACTTTACACAGAATCCGGGATACACTCCTGTAGACACTTATTTTCTGCGTAGGACCATTGCTATAAAGTTCATATATTTGCCTGCGCCGGCGTTCATGCATTTGCGATCATTAACGGCATATTCATTGTCACTGGCAAGCCAATCATTCCAGCATTCATCAAAGCCCTCCATTTCGCAGACTGATATAATTTCGATGCCGTAAGTAAGCTCAACCATCTTCCGCCAATAAACGGTATCATGGATAGTATCCAGATCTTCTGCTGTCCATGAAAGCAACATTTCAGGCGGCAGATTGTCGTGAATATCTTTTTTAAGCCCGGGAACGGCAAATAGCAAGTATCCGCCATGCTTCACAAAAGGCAGCAAATGCTTGCCCAGGTACTCCTCATCACGTCCAAAATAGTGATAGGCGTCTACACATACCACTGCGTCAAAGAATTCTTCCGCATACGGCAGATCGTGCGCCTCCGCATGGATTGGGATGATTTGCTCGGAAGTCAATCCCATATCATCAAAACGCTTTTTATTGTCGGTTGCGCTGATCCATAAATCGGTTGCAAATACACGCAGGCCATACTCCTTGGCCATAAAGACAGACGTAACACCACGCCCGCATCCCAGGTCAAGCACGGTTGCGTTGCGGGGAATTCTGTGAAGCGCAAATAATTCCTCCAGCAGCTTTATGGGATTTGGCCCCATTATATTTTCTTTTATATAGTTACTGTCATAATTTCCTGATTTTATATACTTCATTGGTAACCTTCCTTTCTAATAATGAATAAGTGATTTTTGATTTGGAACACACTTTTCATACAGAAAATAAAAAAGGCATAGTACAATACTATGCCAAACCCAAGATGATATCGTAAGATCAGCTCGACATAGTTCTGTATGAAAACAAATATTGCACACAAACAAAGGCAACCTCACATTGCCTTTACTAACATGTACAATTATCGTGTTCCTTACAGAACAATGGACAAACAGACACAATCTTTTTAATTTAATATAACAAAATTTTATAGTAGCTCCGATAAATTGTCAATGAGTACTTGTGCGAGATATTTGGTGGATTGAAAATATCTGTAAAAAAGTAAATCAAGGTTCTTGACGAACATATGTGCGATAGGTATACTATAGCTGACCGGTAAATTCTGCCGGTCTTTTTTATTTTGCATCGGTGGTGATTAACCTGTCCAATTTCCAATGTCATCATTTATTTAATGGATAGAAAAGGAGGATGTCCGGATGGCTAAACAATGGTTAAGGCTGTACACTGAAATAAGGCACGATCGTAAGCTGCGGCGCCTGTCGCCGGCCAGGCGGTGGCTCTGGATAACGCTTTTGAGCATCGCCAAAGAATCACCCTGTCCGGGTTGGCTTTTA
>JAQVOH010000014.1 GCA_028702695.1 Desulfotomaculaceae bacterium | reverse complement strand
ACTATGTGTTATGCTCCGGCAGGTGGAAGGAGCCGGCCAGGTGGAGGCATCAGTACGCCTTTCCGGTTCTACCAGGGAGGAGTATGCCGTAAATACCACCACCGGCAAGAAAACAACCCAGGAGCGGGACCAGACCGGTGGCACACGCCTTACTACGGAAGACAACTCCAGCAGCCAGCTGGTTATGAACCGGAGCGGCACTGGTGGTGAGCAGCCTGTGGTGGAACGCGAAGCAGCGCCACAAGTGGCCGGGGTGTTGGTTGTAGCCGAAGGGGCAGGCGAGGCCAGGGTGAAAGCCAAGCTCTTTGAGGCTACCAGGGTAGCCCTGGGCATAGAACCTCATAAAATTATGGTCCTCCCCATGGAAAGGAGATAATGATGGTAGCGGTAATTGTTAAGAAACGGCTCTTTTTTTTGGTGATATTGGGCCTGGCCGGACTTATGCTCCTGTTTCTTGGTTTACGCGGGGGACTTGGTGTAGAGGCGCCATCCTTGCCAAACGTTCAGGTGGATACACCAAACACCGGTTATGTCAGCATTGAAGAAAGCAATCCGACCGATCTGGAATCAAAAATTGCAGCGGCTCAAAACCAGGACTTTTTTATCGATTACCGCCTGGAACGGGATCGTACCCGCGGCCAACAGGTAGAGTGGCTGAGGGAGGTTATCAATAACGCCGGTACAGTAGATGAAACCAGGCAAAAAGCTCAGGAACACCTTTTGGCGATCAGCCGTAGCATGGAAAAAGAGTCCGAGTTGGAGAATTTAATTAGAGCGAAAGGTTTTGATGATGCTGCAGTAATAGTGGACGAGAGTACGGCCACAGCCATCGTTGCTTCCGGCAGCCTTAGCAGTGCTGAAGTGGCGGCAATAACCGAACTGGTTTCCAGAGGCACCGGCATGGAACAGCAAAAAATAGCAGTCATTAGTAAAAACTAAATGATCCTGTATACTTGAGTTAAAGCTGTTCCCAAAAGCCCCGTTTTTTACTATAATGATGGTAATGTTCATTTGTGATCATTACCTGCTTAATCAGGTTGTTAACCGTTCATGGCAGCCTGTTTTTTTATATTGTTAATTATTGGGAGGGATAGGCAGTGGCACGCCGCGTACAGATTACGGACACGACTTTAAGGGATGCTCACCAGAGTCTTTGGGCTACCCGGATGCGCACGGCAGACATGTTGCCGATTGCAGAGAAACTGGACAATATCGGCTACCATTCCCTTGAAGTTTGGGGCGGCGCAACCTTTGACGTCTGTTTGAGGTATCTCAACGAAGACCCCTGGGAAAGGCTTCGCCAGTTAAAAAAACTTATTCGGAAGACACCCCTGCAAATGCTGCTGCGTGGACAATCACTGGTAGGATACCGGCCTTACCCGGATGATGTGGTTGAGGCTTTTATCGATCGGGCGGTTGATAACGGTATCAACATCATCAGGATTTTTGATGCCCTGAATGATATACGCAACCTGGAAACACCCATGCGTTCCGCCAAAAAGGCGGGAGCTCATGTCCAGGCAGCAATTGTGTACACGGTGAGCCCGGTGCACACCAACCAACGTCATTACCTCGAACTGGCGTTGCAGTTGGTCGAAAGGGGGGCCGACTCTATTTGTATCAAGGATATGGCCGGTCTTCTGGCGCCCTACCAGGCTTATGAACTGGTAAAAATGCTCAAGGATAATTTAAGCATCCCTATTCAATTGCACAGCCACTACATCGGTGGGTTGGCCGTGGGCGCATATTTAAAAGCAGCTGAAGCGGGCGTAGACATCATTGATACCGCGTCAGTTCCCCTGGCCTTTGGCGCTTCCCAACCGCCTGTTGAGACGGTGGTACGTGCACTACAGGGCTCTGCTATCGCAACGGGATTGGATATTCACGCGCTTTTCGAGATAGCCGGGTATTTTGAAAATTTACGGAAAGCCAGAGGGTTTGAACGGGGCTTTACCCGGATTAACGACATGCGCGTTTTTGAGCACCAGGTACCGGGCGGCATGATTTCCAACCTGGTTACTCAGTTGGAGGAACAAAAAGCGCTGCACCGCTTGGGCGAGATCCTGGAGGAAATACCCAGAGTGCGAGAAGATATGGGGTATCCTCCCCTGGTAACCCCAACCAGCCAGATTGTCGGTACCCAGGCTGTCTTGAACGTGCTTAGCGGTGAACGCTATAAGCTGGTTCCCGGTGAGGTTCGTGATTATATTCAAGGCCATTACGGCAAACCTCCGGCGCCGATTAACCAGGAGATAGCCCGCAAGGTGCTGGGAGACCGGCAACCCATTGTATGCCGGCCTGCTGATTTATTGGAACCAAAAATGGATAAAATAAGGAAGGATGCGAAAGATCTGGCAACCTGTGAAGAGGATGTCATTTCCTACGCATTATTCACCCAGGTGGCCAAACGATTTTTTGAGAACAGGAGTAAAGTCGGCCAAATGGCGTCGTACGAGCCTACAGAAAACCCGGCAAAGGATAAGACCCAAGCAACGGTCGCCAAAGTACCTGTTGCCAACGATGACGGCGGCGCTGAAAACGCCAGGGAGGTAAATGAAATGAACTTGCAGGACATCAAAGAGTTAATTAAGTTAATCAATGAAACTGCTGTTAACGAGGTTAAGCTGGAAAGTGAAGGCATGAAGATATCTATTAAGAAAGGCGCCGACCGCGAGATAAACCCTGTACCCCTGGCGCCTGCGGTACCGGCGGCGGTTGCCGGCCAGGTGAAAGATACAGTGGCGTCAACTCCCATAGTAAAAACGGAGGAGCAAAAGACGGGACTCCTGCCAGTGGTATCTCCTATGGTTGGCATGTTTTACAGTGCGTCCGCGCCCGAAGCGCCGCCTTACGTTAAAGTCGGGGATGAGGTAAAAAAAGGCCAGACCCTGTGCATTATCGAAGCGATGAAGCTGATGAATAAAATAGATTCAGAGATTGACGGTCAAGTCGTTGAGATTGCAGTGAAGAACGGTGAGGCTGTTGAGTATGGACAGACAATCTTTCTAATAAAAGAAAAATAATCAAAAGCAGATGCCTTTACGCGGGGAGAGGAAAGGTGAGATGTTCAAGAAAATCCTTATAGCTAACCGTGGCGAAATAGCCCTCCGCATTCTTCGGGCTTGTCGCGAGATGAATATTAGTACGGTCGCAGTATTTTCTGAAGCGGACCATGAGAGCCTGCATGTTTTGTGGGCTGACGAATCCTACTGCATTGGACCTGCTGCTTCTGCCAAAAGCTATTTAAATGCAACTAACATCATCAGTGCGGCAGTGGTTTCTGGAGCAGACGCGATCCACCCGGGCTACGGTTTTTTATCAGAAAACCCTGATTTTGCAGAGGCCTGCGCCAGTTGTGGGATTAATTTTATTGGTCCCTCGTCCAGGGCTATCCAGCAACTAGGCTCCAAGGCTCTGGCCAGGGATACTATGGTCAAGGTAGGTGTTCCGGTAATTCCTGGCTCGGAGGGAGCATTAAAAGACAACGCTCAAGCCTTGGGACTGGCCCAAAGAATCGGCTACCCCGTAATTATCAAAGCCAGCGCCGGAGGCGGCGGGCGGGGGATGAGGGTGGTCCAGTGTGAAGAGGAACTGGAGGAAGCCATCAACATGGCTAAAACAGAGTCCCTTGCCGCTTTCGGCAACGACGAAATTTACATGGAAAAGTATGTCGAAGAGCCACGGCATATCGAGTTTCAAATCCTGGGAGATAAACACGGCAACCTGATCCATCTCGGTGAAAGGGACTGCTCTATCCAGAGGCGCAATCAAAAGATGATTGAGGAGGCTCCTTCTGTTGCACTCAGCCCAAAACTGCGGGAAGAGATGGGACAAATGGCTGTGCGTGCCGCCAGAGCGGTGGGCTATTACAGCGCAGGAACGGTTGAATTTCTTTTGGATAAAAATTTTGATTATTACTTTATGGAGATGAACACGCGGATTCAGGTTGAGCATCCGGTCACGGAGATGGTAAACGGGATTGATTTGATTAAAGAGCAAATTCGCATTGCGGCCGGTGAAAAGCTGGAAATGTCCCAGGAGCAGGTTTCCATACAAGGGCACGCCATAGAATGCAGGATTAACGCTGAGGACCCAAGCAAAAATTTCATGCCGAACTCCGGTAAAATTGCTAGCTATCTGGTACCCGGGGGGCCAGGCGTACGGGTTGACAGCGCAGTTTATAGCGGTTACTCAATTCCCCCCTTTTATGATTCAATGGTTGGCAAATTGATTGTATGGGGTAAGGATAGGGATGAAGCCATCGCCAGGATGCAGCGGGCGCTTCAGGAGTTCGTAATTCAGGGTATCAACACCACGATCCCTTTTCACCAGCGGGTGTTCAGGAACGCTTTTTTCCGGCGCGGGGAAATCTATACCAACTTCATTCAGCGACGCATTTTAGGGGATGAGAAGCCTTAAAACACTAAAATCATAGTGTTTGCGTTAATTTACCAACTTTGCTATAATATACGCATATGAGACATAGAACATCATTTTTATTTTGTAGTGTATTATAGCGGAGGTGAAAAGATGGAACCGAATGATTTTGTCCGGGAAGAACAAACCGGGCTGGGCTCAATCAGGATTTCGGATGAGGTTGTCAAAGTAATAGCTGGTCTGGCTGCCACTGAGATTATAGGAGTAGCCGGCATGAGCGGCGGGCTGGTTGGTGGTATAGCTGAAATGCTTGGTCGTAAAAACCTCTCCAAAGGAATCAAGGTAGAGGTGGGAGAAAAAGAAGCTGCAGTCGACGTCTTCGTAATCATGGAATACGGGATTAGAATACCTGATATAGCCGCTCAAATCCAGGAAACCGTAAAAAGCGCCATTGAACGGATGACTGGACTAAATGTTGTCGAAGTTAACGTTAATGTTCAAGGCGTTACTTTTGCCTCCGAGGTCAGGGAAGAAGAACATAGGGTTAGATAGATTAACCGACCCCCTTGACAGGGGGTTAGCTTTTAGGGAGGTGTACTGGTTTGGGTCCTTTCGACCGCTTCTTGCTGGGGGTATACGCATTCTTTATTACCGTTATCTTTGTATTATGTGCAGCGGTAATGTTGGGTTGGACGGCGCCATTGTTTTTATTGAAGGCAGTATTTTATCCTGGGCAACCGGAGGTTTTCTGGTCCGCCACAGCCATAGCCCTACTGGTTGGCTTGCGACTGCTCTGGGTGAGCCTGAGCAGTAAGCCAAGAGGCAGGCATGTGGTCCTGACAGAGAGTGCGCTGGGACAAGTCAATGTCTCGCTGCAGGCGATAGAAAGCCTGGTAGGGAAAATAGTCTCACAGTTTAACGGGGTTAGAGAAGTTAAACCCAACATCATACCAGTTCAGCAAGGCATAGGCATTAAAATCCGGGTGGCGGTAACCCCTGATGTCAACCTCCCTCAGCTTTCTGAAGAAATTCAAAACCGGGTCAAGTCCAGAGTATTAGAAGTAACAGGAATTACCGTCAATACAATAAAAATCATGGTTGAGAATATTTCCGTTCATAAGGCAAGGGTTGAATAACACATTCCATCCCCGGAAAGGAGCGACATATGGAAATATTGCAGGAAATTCTAAGAAAGCATCTGGGGAAAGCAGTTGGCATTATTCTGGGTCTGATTTACGGGTTGATTGCTATTAAATTTGGTTTTTTTAAGGCCCTTTTTGTAGCGATTTGTGTAGTTCTCGGTTATTATATTGGCAAGCGGCTGGATGAGAAGGTAGATTTTAGGGAGTTTTTTTCTAGTATTTTTCGGGAACGATAATTAAGTTAATTATGCTGTTTACATACGGCGGTTAGAAGACAAGGGGGCTACTTACCAGCATGGGCAGGAGAAAGGCCAGGGAAAGGGCGCTGCAAATCCTGTTTCAGATAGATATGGGCGGCACCGATCCAAAGGAAGCCATGAAAAATATGGATGAAAGCTTTGGACCTGTAAACAAAAATGTAGAATTTGTCGAAAAGATTGTATTTGGAACACTCTTAAATTTAGCCTTTATTGACAAAAATATTTCTGGTATTAGCCAGGATTGGAACATAGAAAGAATGGCCAGCGTGGACAGAAACATCATCAGGCTGGCTTTTTACGAAATATTTTTCTGCAGTGATATACCTAACAACGTCTCTGTTAATGAGGCGGTAGAACTGGGCAAAATGTACGGTGGGGAAGAGTCTGCGCGCTTTATTAATGGTATTCTCGGCAAGGTGCTCGCGAACCCGGAGGATTACAGGCCGGAAGCGTGAGACACCCCGGCGCTTCATTGGCAACCTGAGCAGTGCAACACACCTACTAGCCGGGACTTTGACTTGGCGTGTCAAGATAGGGGTATCTGTGCAGGCGAATTAGTTCACACTCTAAGACGAAGACAGCACCCTTGTAGCCGGGGGTGCTATTGTATTTAGTCTTTTCTTGATAGGGAGATAAATTAAAATGAGGATTATAACGGTTCACGAGTTGACCAGACATATAAAAACACTCATAGAAAAGGATCAACTACTGGTTAATGTATGGGTCAAGGGTGAGATATCGAACTTTAAAGCACATTCCTCAGGTCATTTGTATTTTACGCTAAAGGACGATCTCAGTTGCGTGAAGGTTGTAATGTTCCGTTCCAAAAGCAGGCTGCTCCCCTTTCAACCGAAAAACGGCATGGCGGTAACAGTGAGGGGTTACGTTTCAGTGTTTGAACGGGACGGTAACTACCAGCTTTATGCTGAAGGACTTGAGCCGGACGGCACGGGAGCTCTTTTTCTGGCGTTTGAGCAGCTAAAAAAAAGGCTGGAGCAGGAGGGACTTTTTGACCGGCGGCATAAGCAACCACTGCCCCTGCTGCCGAGCCGCATCGGCATCGTTACCTCGCCCACCGGAGCGGCCATCAGGGATATGCTCCAAATTATCGGCCGCCGTTGGCCGGGCCGCGAAATTCTGTTGGTCCCGGTTCCGGTCCAGGGTGAAGCAGCGCCTCAGGCTGTGGCCCAAGGTATTGCCCTCCTGAATCAGGTTGCCGGTGTAGACCTGATTATAACCGGCCGGGGCGGTGGATCTCTGGAGGAGTTGTGGGCTTTCAACACCGAGATTGTAGCCCGCAGCATTTTCCACTCCAAGATTCCTGTCATATCCGCGGTAGGACACGAAACAGATACCACCATTGCTGATTTTGTGGCTGATGTCAGAGCTGCCACGCCTTCTGCAGCGGCTGAAATAGCAGTGCCGGACAGAAGGGATATGGCCCGCTACATCCTTACCCTAAAGACCAGGCTGACGCGTGGGCTCGATGAAAAGCTAGCAACTTACAAGCGTCGCCTTGAGTCCTGCCTGCTTAATCGTGTTTTCAACCGTCCCCTGGATGTTATCTGCGGTGTGGGGCAGCAGTCGCTAGACCAGTTAGAGCACCGTCTGCGCCAGTCAATTACTGGTACGCTTGAGCGAGCGGGCAGTCAGTTCGCGGTGCTGGCAGGCCGGTTGAACACGTTAAGCCCACTGGCCACCCTGTCCAGGGGTTACTCTATTTGCACGACCCTGGATGAGAAGCGGGTTATCAGCGACGCCAGTGCGGTAGAAATAGGTGAACGACTGTCCTTACTGCTGCACCAGGGCAAACTTGAAATTGTTGTAAAAAACAAGTACATTCTTTAAATAACAACTTAGTCTTATGGGATTGGAGTGATATTATGTCTTCCGAGGAAAAAGAAATGAAATTCGAGCAGGCGCTGACACGTTTGGAAGAAGTGGTTAAGGAATTGGAGGACGGGCGCCTGCCACTGGAAAAATCGCTGGAATTGTTTGAAGAAGGCATCAGCCTTACCAGAATATGTGAGGCGCGCCTGGATGCGGCTGAGCAGCGCATTACCATTCTGACTATGGATGAAAAAGGCGGTATTACCCAAAAGCAGGTAGATTCTTTGAATTCCCCGGGAGGTGGCCAAAATTATTGATTTTCTTAAGGAATTAAGAAAGAGGGCCGCTTTGGTGGAGGAGTCCCTTGAAATCTTGCTGCCCGGAGCCAATGCTTACCCACCTCTGATCCACCAGGCTATGCGGTATAGTGTCTTGGTCGGGGGGAAGCGATTGAGGCCTGTCCTGGTTATGGCCGGAGCTGAAGCTGTAGGGGGTAAGGCTGCCGATGTTTTGCCTGCCGCCTGTGCTTTTGAACTGATTCATACCTACTCCTTGGTGCACGATGACCTCCCCGCTATGGATAATGACGACTACCGCCGTGGTAAATTGACCAGCCACAAGGTCTATGGGGAAGCAGCTGCAGTTTTGGCCGGGGACGCCCTCCTGACCCTGGCCTTTCAGATCCTGGCGGAAAGCAAAGGGACGCCTAAGAACGTCCTGCGGGTAATCCGTGAAGCAGCGGTTGGAGCCGGTACTTTCGGGCTAATCGGGGGGCAGGTGGTCGATACAGTTTCTGAAGGTGTTGCATCAGATGAAGACACCCTTGAATACATTCACCGCCATAAAACCGGGGCTCTTTACAAGATGTCGGTAAGGGCGGGGGCAATTCTGGCCGGGGCACGGGATGAGCAACTGGCAGCTTTAACCGGATACGCCGAAAGTCTTGGTCTGGCTTTTCAGATCAAGGATGATATCCTTGATCTCGAGGGAGATGAACAGAAAATCGGCAAACCGGTGGGTAGCGATACCAAAAATAAAAAAGCGACCTACCCGGCCCTCTTTGGCCTGGATGAGTCGCGTGCCAAAGCCCGCCAGGCAGCTGAACGGGCGCTGGCGGCGCTGCAGCCGTTTGGCGCCGAAGCTGATTTTTTGAGGTCAATGGTTTATTTTGTGATTGAGCGTGATTTCTAGATTCTAATGAAGCCCGAGAGCTTGTTGCAGAATCAGTTTTTCCAGGGCCAGCAATATCGGCCTACAGGGGCAAATCAAAGCGCATGCTGAGTTTGTAAACTAGAAACTGATTATGTTATAATAATATATTAGTAAAAGCTTTTGAAGATAAGTGACACAGTATCCTAGTCGGACGAACCTTTTTGAAGGCGGGCCTAAAAATCCGTCAAGGGCACAACGATGAAGTTCCTGGTGCTGGCTATCGACGCCCAGTCGGGGGCTGGTACTGGGAGTTAAGGGGGTGGGGCGGCCTGCAATGGCATGTGGGAACCGACCCCGCCCCCGTGGAGACCCAAGTGCGTGGGTACCCATACCAATTTTGGATGGTCAACTATGGCTTGGGGTTAAACCTGCATGTGGTTAACGCTGCGTGCAGTGTAGCCTGCCTTGAGTGGTAACGGTGGATTTCTGTTTGCAAGCCAACCTGAACACGGGCCCGTGTACAGCCAGGCTGTAGATTGAAACCCTTACTGCAATAGAGACTAAAAAAGGTGTACTCCGTCGAGGAAAACTCCTAGGCTGTCCGGGTTTACCAGGGCAGGCCGGGGATTGCAGTGTGGACTAAGTGGTAATCTAGTCCCGGCCGCATATGGCCGGAGACGGCTTTAAAGGGAAACCGCCGGTATGGCGACAGCCGGTAGCTTGTCTGGGAAAACCTACTAGACCTAAGCCACAATATTTACCCGGTCTGCTGTCACTTGTCACAATATATAACTTAGCAATAATATACCCTGCACAAAGACGTTCCAACCATCACATGAGGTGATTTATTTTTGGGCAATAATAAATCTACTGTTACAGGTAGATATATCTTTTTTGTGGGCATCGGCTCGTTTTTTTTAGCCGTAATTTTTACGTTTCTTTCTGAAACGATCACCTCCAGAGTGAACAGCATTATTTTATCCACAGTATTCCTGATCGTAATTATCATTATTAATGTGCTGGCAGATGTTTTAGGGACATCCGTCACAGCTGCCTCGCACACACCTTTTAACGCCAAATGCTCAAAAAAGGTCAGAGGGGCGCCACAAGGTCTTAATCTAGTCCGTAATGCCGACAAAGTGGCAAATATTGCCAATGATGTTGTAGGGGATATCACCACGACTGTTGGTGGCGCCCTGGGTATTTCTATCGTTATACAAATTATGAATCTGGGGTCTGTGATAAGCCAGTTCTGGCTGAACGTGCTGATTACCGCTTTTATTGCATCGGTAATTATCTCGGGCAAAGCCATTGGTAAAAAAATAGCGCTGAGCCACCCTGACGATGTAATCTTTGTGGCAGGAAAGCTTCTGGCCGGCATAGAAGATATTACCTGCCGTAGTCCATTTCAGAAGCGTAACGTCCCGAGAAACAAGAAGGGTGGATAGCTCGCCATGAGCAGCTTCTTAAAGCAGTTAAATTCAGTGCGGGACATTCGCACTATGACTTACAGCCAACTTCAGGAGCTTGCTGGGGAAATCAGAAGGGAAATAATAAAGGTAGTTTCCATTAACGGTGGTCACCTGGCCCCCAATCTGGGTGTGGTAGAACTGACGCTGGCCATCCACAAGGTTTTCAACTCACCGGTTGACCGGATTGTTTGGGATGTAGGACACCAGAGCTATGTACATAAAATAATTACCGGCAGAAGAGACGATTTTAGAACGCTAAGGCAATTTGGAGGTATCAGCGGCTTTCCCAAGCCAGCTGAAAGCGCTCACGATGCGTTTGGCACCGGGCACAGTAGTACTTCTATCTCAGCCGCCCTTGGTTTAGCCACGGCCAGGGATTTGAAGGGCGAAAAAAACGCGGTGGTGGCGGTTATCGGGGACGGGGCGATGACCGGAGGGATGTCCTTTGAAGCCTTAAACTATGCGGGGCACCTAAAAAAGAACATGATCGTAATCCTAAATGATAACGAAATGTCCATAGATCATAATGTCGGCGCGATGTCCGGCTACCTGGCCAGGCTCCGGACTGACCCGATGTATACCAGGGGCAAGGAAGACCTAGAACAGCTTTTGCGTAAAATACCTATCGGGTCGGCTCTCCTGCGTCTGGGTGAACGCTTGAAAGACAGCTTAAAATATCTTGTGGTTCCGGGTATGCTCTTTGAAGAACTTGGTTTCATCTATCTGGGACCGGTTGATGGACATGACCTCAAAGCTATGACCACAATACTGCAGCAGGCTAAGTCCAAAAAGGGGCCGGTTCTGGTACATGTACTCACCAAAAAAGGAAAGGGCTACCGGCCTGCAGAAAAGAATCCCGATAAATTTCACGGGGTTGGAGCATTTTATGTGGCCACTGGGGAAGTGCTGAAGAAAAGCGATACTCCCTCCTACACTGAAATCTTTGGCAACACCCTGATGAAGCTGGCGCACCAGGATGAAAAAATACTGGCTATTACTGCAGCTATGCCGAGTGGCACCGGGCTTACTAAATTTGCCCGGGCCTTTCCTGAACGTTTTTTTGATGTTGGCATAGCGGAGCAGCATGCTGTAACGATGGCAGCCGGTTTAGCCGCAGGTGGTTATCACCCGGTAGTGGCCCTATACTCAACTTTCCTGCAGCGGGCCTATGATCAGGTTCTTCACGATGTGTGCCTGCAGAACCTGCCGGTGACCTTTGCTATTGACCGGGCCGGCATAGTTGGTAGTGACGGAGCTACCCACCAGGGTGTTTTTGACCTGTCTTTCTTAAGGCCCATACCAAACATAGTGATTATGGCTCCCAAGGACGAGAACGAACTCCAGCATATGGTGGCAACAGCCGTAGATCATGCAGGTCCTTTAGCTATACGTTACCCGAGAGGCAGTGGAACAGGCTGTCTGATGGATAAAGCGCAAAAAATCCTTCCCATCGGGAAGGCCGAGGTAATCAAGGAGGGCACAGACGCTACCCTGCTGGCTATAGGAAGTATGGTCCGCGTAGCTGAGGAAGCCGCCGGTATTTTAGCAGCCAGGGGCATTCATGTTGCTGTAATCAATGCCAGGTTTGTAAAACCACTGGATGAAAAATGCATACTATACTATGCTGAAATGAGCGGAAAGCTGTTTACCCTGGAGGAAAATATTCTGCAGGGAGGTTTCGGCAGCGCTGTAACAGAACTGCTATCAGCACGGGGGCTGGGAGGCATAAAGACTTACCAGTTTGGTATTCCCGATACTTTTGTTGAACATGGACCAACGGAATTGCTTCTGGCCCGCTATGGCCTTACTGTTGAGCAGGTGGTGAGGGTGATCGGAGAAAAGCTGGCCAGAAAAAATTATCCCAGGAAACTGAAGATTGCACCCAATTAACCCCAGGAGGGGTAACAACTTTGCAAAAAGATAAGCAGCGTTTGGATGTCAGGTTAACTGCAGAAGGATATAGTCCCAGTAGGGAAAAGGCCCGGGCGGCGATTATGGCCGGCCTGGTTTTTGTTGACGGCTTAAGGGTTGATAAACCGGGGGTAGCGGTTCCCCTTGCTGCGGTGCTTGAAGTGAGGGGCAATCCGATACCGTACGTGAGCCGGGGTGGACTAAAGCTAGAGAAGGCTGTCAAAGTATTTGCAATAGACCTTAACGGGCGCGTGGTCCTTGATGTAGGCGCTTCTACCGGGGGGTTTACGGACTGCGCTTTAAAGTACGGTGCCAGGCAGGTATACGCGGTTGATGTGGGCTACGGCCAGTTAGACTGGCAGCTTCGCAACGATCCCAGGGTGGTAGTTTTGGAGCGAACCAACATTCGCTATTTAAATAAAGAACAGCTGCCGGTAACACCTGATTTTATAACCATTGACGTTTCATTTATCTCTTTGACCAAGGTTTTGCCCAAAATAGGTGAATTGACCACTCCTGCAGCTGTCGGTGTGGCGCTGGTGAAGCCACAGTTCGAAGCCGGCAGGGATAAAATCGGCAAAAAAGGAGTAGTCCGGGACCCAGAAGTGCAACTGGTGGTGCTCCAAAATATCACCGGCTTTATTAAAGACCAGGGCTGGTCAGTTAGGGGAGTAGATTATTCACCGGTCACCGGTCCTGAAGGCAACATAGAGTTTTTAGTATTCTTCGATAAGAGCGGGCTGCAAGAGAACCACGCCTGCCTGTCTGATCTAGTAAAGCAGGCGCATGCACAGCTTACATGAAAAATTGGTAATGCATCGAATGTAGGTGCAATCGATGCTTATATATATAGGGAGGAGGTTTCCAGTACTTGAACAGCTTCGGGCTGGTGGTGAATTTAAATAAAAAGGGAGTCCGCAAACTGGTAAGACAGGTTGCTGATTGTCTTATCAGAAGGGGATGTAGCGTTCTTATCGAAGAGGGTATCGCAGCCCATTTGGAGTTGCCGGAATTTGGCGTACCCAAGAGCCGCCTGTACGAACTGGCCGAATGCGTGATTGTTTTCGGTGGTGATGGAACACTGCTGGGAACTGCGAGGAAGGTTGCCGAAACAGGAACACCCATTATTGGCATAAACATGGGCCATTTGGGCTTTCTCACTGAGATAGATATACCGGAGGCACTCCCTGCCCTGGAAAAGTTGTTGGATGGTGAATATTACATCGAAGAACGAATGATGCTGCAGGCGCATGTGTACCGGCAGGACAAACTTGTGGAACACATGGTAGGCTTAAACGATGCTGTGATTACCAAAGGCGCCTTTGCCAGACTCATTTACCTGGAAGCCCATGTCAATGATGAATATATCAATACATATCCCACAGATGGGATGATTATTGCCAGCCCCACCGGCTCAACAGCCTATTCCTTGTCGGCGGGAGGTCCATTGGCAACACCCGATTTGGAACTGATGCTGTTAACACCTATATGTCCCCACGCCCTCTGGGCCAGACCCCTGCTAGTAGCGCCGGAAAGCGTTATCAAAATAGTCAGCCTTTCCAGCCAGGGGGAGGTTATGCTGACCGTGGACGGGCAGCATGGCCTCAGCTTGTGCCAATACGACCAGGTTTTAGTAAGCCGGTCCCCGCAGAAAGCCAGACTAGTCAGGTTGAGGGGAAGGCGCTTTTTTGATGTTTTAAGAAAGAAACTTAATGAAGAGGGAGACCGCAACGGTGCTTAAAGGACTTGGCAGCGCTGTCCATCTCGCTCATCTTCTACTATCCGAAGCATTGGGTCCTGGTGGAACTGCGATAGATGCGACTGCTGGTAACGGTTGTGACACACTTTTTCTGGCCCGCCAGGTCGGTCCTCAGGGGAAGGTTTACGCTATAGACATCCAGGCAGGAGCTCTTGCAAAGACGTCATTACTACTACAAAAGGCTGGGGTTCTCGACCGGGTAATCCTGCTGCACAGCAGTCATGAAGAGATGGAGCAACTGGTCACTGCCCCGGTCGATGCGGTAATATTCAACCTGGGCTATTTACCCGGCGGTGACCACAACCTTGTTACAACTAGTGAAACAACTGCAAGAGCGTTGAGAGCGGCCCTGAAAATGTTGAAACCGGAGGGGAGAATAGGGCTGGTTATATACACCGGGCACCCTGGTGGCCAAGAGGAATTAGCTGTGGTGGAGGGGGTGGCCTCCTCCCTTGACGTAAGCCTGTACCGTGTAGTGCGGTTGAACTTTATTAACCGTTCAGCACAAGCGCCGGTGGTAATTGTAATCGAGAAGGCAGGTGTTGGCGATGAAAACCAGCCGGCAGCGCAAAATCCTTGAGATTATATCGAGGCAAGCAGTAGAAACCCAGGAAGAACTCGCTTCAGCTCTCAAAAACTCAGGCTTCAAGGTAACCCAGGCTACTATCTCACGGGATATTAAGGAACTGGGACTGGTCAAAATACCAGCTGAAAACAACATCTCCCTTTACTCCCTTGGGGTTGAGAGGGCTCAACCCCGTTTTGAAGGCCTTTTAAAGCGACTTTTCCGTGATTCAGTAGTAAGTTTGGATTTAAGTGAAAACCTGATTATTATCAAAACTCACCCCGGTGGGGCACAGGCTGTTGCATCCGCCATAGACCAGGCCGGTTGGCAGGAGGTTATCGGCACGGTAGGGGGAGATGATACCATTCTCGTAATAGTCAAGCCGAAGCGGGCCACTGCGGATGTTCTGAACAGGTTTGAGGAACTCAGCCTCAAAAAGGGGTGAGAGAATGCTTTTGAACATCTACATAAAAAATTTTAGCTTAATAGAACAGATTACAATAGATTTCCAGGAAGGCTTAAATATCCTCACCGGCGAAACAGGAACGGGGAAGACAATTATTATTGACGCTTTGGAGATAGCTCTCGGGGGCAGGGCACATAACGAACAAATTCGCAGTGGGACGGAAAAAGCTCTGGTAGAAGCAACCTTTGACCCGGCCAGGCACAAGTCCCTGGAGCAACTACTTAGTAAGCAGGGAATTGAGCTGAGCGAGGAGGATTGCCTGGTGCTATCCAGGGAACTCACCCGTTCCGGGAAAAATATCTGCCGGGTTAACGGTCAGGTAGTACCCCTGGCTTTTTATAAGATAATCGGGAAAAACATGGCTGACCTGCAGGTTCAGCATGAACAAAATTCGCTTTTAAACCAGCAAAAACATCGTGAGCTTTTAGACCATTTTGGGGGAACCAGGCTTCTTGACCTGCTCTACCACGTTAAATCGTCCTATCAAAGCTGGAGCGAAGCCCGCGCCCGCATGGAAAAACTTCAAAGTGACGCGGGGGATAGGACCAGGCGTGCCGATACCTTGCGCTACCAGATTGAAGAAATCCAGCAGGTTAAGCCTACGCCCGGTGAGGACGAGGAATTAGACAGGGAAAAAAATGTGCTTGTGAACTCTGAAAAAATCAGTTTGTTGGCTGGAGAAGCCTATAGTCATCTTTACGATGGAAACGGGGGGCAGCCCTCTGCCATCGACCTCCTGGCCCAGGCGGTCGAAAACTTAAGAGCCCTGGTTGCCTACGATAGCAGCGCTAACAATTTATTAATTGCATTAGAAAGCTCTCTTTACCAGGCGGAAGACGCTGCCCGTGATTTGGCTGTCTACCGGGACACGGTGGAGTACAGTCCACAGAGATTGGAAGTAGTTGATGATAGACTAAACCAGATTAAAATCCTAAAGAAAAAATACGGTGATGGCATAACCATGATTCTGCAGTTCCTGGACAACGCCGTCATTGAATTACAAAACCTGCAAAACCTTGATGAAGAATTGGCATCTTCCGGTAGGGAATTAGACGTTGCTGCGGCAACCTATTACCAGGCAGCAAAAGCGCTCAGTAGCGCCCGCAGTGCTGCGGGTCGACTGCTGGAGGAACGGGTGGCTAGTGAACTGGCCTCACTGGAGATGGGGAGAGTGGTATTATCATTAGCATTCACCTCCATCGAGGAGCCTTCCCCGGGAGGCCTGGAGCAAATTGAGTTTTTGATATCCCCTAACCTGGGTGAACCTCTAAAGCCTCTGGCCAAAATTGCATCAGGCGGTGAACTGTCCCGGATTATGCTGGCGCTTAAGACCCTGCTGGCACAAGCCGATGACAAGCCTGTGCTGGTGTTTGACGAAGTTGACGCCGGTATTGGTGGCCGTGCCCTGCAGGCGGTGGCAGAGAAATTATCTCAATTGGGTGAACAGCACCAGGTAATTTGTGTTACTCACTCGCCGCAGGTGGCTGCCCATGCCAGGGCGCACCACAGAATAATCAAAGAGTTTGACGGTGTGCGAACGGTAACCAGGATTGAACTGCTTGACCGGGAACAGCGAGTGGAAGAGCTGGCAAGGATGCTCGGCGGTAAAGACGTTACAGATATAACGCGTATGCACGCAAGCCAGATGCTTAAAAGTTCCATCAAAATATGAAATATTTTTAGATTATACCGCATTATTTTAATAAGTGCGGTTTTTTTTATTTCTAGGCAACAAAACAAAAAATTACATATATAAAAAAACCTAAACAGACTCTGTGTTTGGGATTTTGAAACATTTTTAGGCTGAATATTAGATATTTAATAAGGTTATTATAAGTTTGCAATTAATTTTATAAAAAGAAATAAGTATATTGGGTTATCTAAATAATGATATCAATATTTGGAGGTGGATGGCAATAATATTGGAGGGGTGATGCTTGAGGGGGAAAACATACGGTTTTATTGGTGGCATTTTGATTTTATTATCAGTTATGCTAACTTATCAGGTTCAAGGCACACTGCTTCCGCCTGAAAAGCATTTAGTAACTGTTGGCCAGCCGCTCAATCTTAAATTTCCCGCTCCATTAGAAAAAGGTTTAAAACTGGAAATAGTTAATAGTCAAAGCAACGCTCTTCAAGAAAGTGTTGTTGAAGGAGATTTTATTTCCGGGTCAAAACCTGTAGCATTAAATCCAGGTCAGTTAAAACTTAGGCTTAGCTTATACGGTGTGGTACCGGTACGTGATATGCTGGTGAGTGTTGTGCCGGAACTAAGAGTCGTTCCAGGTGGACAATCCATCGGGGTTTTAATCCATGCCAGGGGAATTATTGTCGCCGGCGCATATGATGTGGTTAATCATGACGATCAGAAAATAAATCCGGCCTCACTGGCAGGTATTAAACAAGGAGATGTAATCCTCCAGATTGATGGGTTAGAGATGCGTAGCAACAGCCAGCTTAAAGATATCGTGGCCAGAACTGGAGCAGCAGGCGGATCAATGGCGGTAGAGGTAAAAAGAGGAAATGAAACTTTCAGCACGACTTTAAACCCCGTTTTATGCAAGGAAACTTCTGATTACCGGGTAGGTTTAATGACCAGGGATAGTGCAGCCGGAGTAGGTACCATAACCTTTTATGAACCAGGCAGCAAGTCTTACGGCGCCCTTGGTCACGTCATCACTGATGTTAACTCCAGCCAGCCGGTTGATCTGCAGGATGGTAAAATCGTAGGCTCCAGAGTCCAAGGTATTGCTAAAGGCAAACGAGGACAGCCGGGAGAAAAAATTGGCATACTTCAGGGTGACAAGTCATTGTCCGGAACCATTAGCAAAAACACCAAGTTGGGTATATTCGGCAATCTCGAGAAACCACTCCAAAATCCTGTTTTTACAGAACCAATACCAGTCGCCATGACCAGTCAAATCCATGAAGGGCCAGCGGAAATACTAACGGTCTTAAGCGGTGATAACGTAGAAAAATTTTCTGTAGAAATTTTAAAAATTAGTCCCCAGGTCAGGCAGGACGGCAAGGCACTTGTAATAAAAATAACTGATGAAAGGCTGCTTGAAAAAACCGGTGGTATTATACAGGGTATGAGCGGCAGTCCAATTATTCAGGAGGAAAGGCTAATTGGTGCGATTACCCACGTTTTTGTGAATGATCCAACCAGAGGATATGGTGTATCAGCTGAATGGATGTTAGAAGAATCCGGCCTGTTGGATGATTCCGGTCAGATTATAAAGGAACCAGCCGCATAATATTATAAATATAATTTTTTGCTTTATTCTTTTACTCTGGGAAACGCTATATTCCCAGGGTTAATTTCTTTTTTAAGAGGCTTCCGACATGGCTTTCAATAAAATATCAAAAAATTTCCTTTTATTCTGGAAGGACATTCATTTTGATCGTCGAATCATTTGGTTAAATATACTAAACATAAAACTAGAAATATTTAGGAGGCGGGAGTGTTTATGCCAAAGAAAGCAATCAGACTTTTAATCGCAGATGATAACAGAGATTTCTGTGAGCTGCTAAAGGAATTCATAACCCAGCAGGAAGATTTCAATCTAATCGGTATTGCTTATAATGGCCTGGAAGCCATTCAAATGATCCAGGAAAACAGTCCGGATGTCGTCGTGCTGGATATTATTATGCCGCACCTGGACGGGATTGGTGTCTTGGAAAAGTTGGTTACCGGCAATACGGGCAGCAAGCCAAAAATTATTATGCTGACGGCCTTTGGACAAGAGAGTGTAACCCAACGGGCGGTTGAACTGGGCGCCGACTACTACATTTTAAAACCCTTTGACTTTAATGTACTGGCCACTCGCATCCGGCAGCTAGCGGATGGGGTCAATGTATCGCAGTATATCGCCCCGGTTAAACCAAAGAATCTGGATATTGCAGTAACAAATATTATCCATGAAATGGGTGTCCCCGCGCATATTAAAGGTTACCACTATCTGCGGGATGCTATTTTAATGGTAATCAACGATATCAACCTGCTCGGTGCGGTTACCAAGGAATTGTATCCCATGATAGCCCAGAAGTTTCAAACAACTCCCAGTAGGGTTGAACGCGCTATCAGGCACGCTATTGAACTGGCCTGGGATCGCGGCAATGTGGACATGATGACCAAATTTTTCGGCTATACCATTAACCTTGAACGCGGCAAGCCTACAAATAGTGAATTTATCGCGATGGTGGCGGATAAGTTGAGAATTGAGACTAAGGTTAGTTAAAAAGTCTGTTGATTAATATCCTATCCAGCCATTATTTTTTTATAAGTGAATAAAGTGATCAGAGCAAATTCGCCCTTCTTGTGAAGGGTTTTTATTTTTGTATATTTTGTATTTTATAATAGTTTAATATTCAGGACATTATTGCTAAAGGGTTTTATAATAAAAACGTAGAATATAGAAGATTTATGTCAGGAAGGAGGTATCCTGCTGACCAGTATAAAACGTATCAGCGTATTTACAGGAGGTTTCGGCAGCGGTAAAACCGAAACTGCCCTAAACTATGCCTTATATTTACGCGGCCAAGGTGAAGAGGTAACAGTAGTTGACCTTGATCTGATTAACCCGTATTTCAGGGTCAGAGCAGTCAGGGAAAGCCTTGAAAGCAAAGGGATAAAGGTTATCAGCCCGAGCGGCAAACTTTCAGGCGCCGATGTTCCAGCCCTGCCTGCTGCAGTTTATGGTATTTTCAAAGGTGAGGGGCATGCAATCATTGATGTTGGCGGCGACGATATCGGCGCCACAGCCCTGGGCCGTTTTAGGGAACAACTTAACGCAGAACCCTGTAATGTTTTTTTTGTTATTAATACCTGCCGCCCCAATACGAGGGATGAAAGCGGCATTATCAAGATCATGAGGGGAGTTGAAAAGACTTCCCGGTTACAGGTAAACGCTCTAATCTGCAATACCAATCTAGGCTGCCAGACAGACGCGAAAATCATTTTGGAAGGAGTCAGCGTTGTCTCCGCAGTAGCTGGACACTTGGGCCTACCGGTTGCATTTATAGCAGCCCGCAGTGATCTGGCTGACCAACTGGGCACCCTTGGGGCTCGAGTCCTACCAATTGATATTTTCATGAAGCCACCTTGGGAAGATGCAAAGTATCATTCGTAGAAATCTCATACACTGTTGCGCAGTTCGAGTGACTGGATAATTCACAAAGGGCATAATTGTCAAGCTGTTACATTCTGTCGGCCGTCAACAGCATGTAGCAAACTTGCAGAGTTGATACACCTACGATGAATACTGCAACCAATAAATTTGATATATAGAGTTCATTGAACATGTCTACACATATTTGTTGATTTCAGGAGGGAGAGTCTAGTTTTGGCAAGAGTAACCTTTCAAGAGGAACGCTGTAAAGGCTGTCAGCTGTGTCTGCCGGTGTGCCCCAAAAATATTATTAGTATGACCGCGCAGATCAACAGCATGGGCTATCACCCCGCCGGGGTAAAAGAACAGGACAAGTGCACCGGTTGCGCATTGTGTGCGCTGGTGTGTCCCGACATGGTGATTGAAGTAGAGAGAGAGGAGAGGAGCGTTTGACCAGGCTTTTAATGAAAGGAACCGACGCTATCGGTGAAGCAGCGGTGAGGGCTGGCTGCCGCTACTTTTTTGGTTATCCCATTACGCCCCAAAGTGAACTGACCCACTATCTGGCCAGACGCCTGCCGGAAGTAGGGGGCCTGTATCTTCAGGCAGAGAGTGAGGTAGCCTCTATCAATATGGTTTACGGTGCTGCTGGAGCGGGCGCAAGGGTAATGACCGCATCCTCGGGACCAGGCATCAGCCTGATGCAGGAGGGTTTCTCCTACATGGCTGGAGCAGAACTACCCTGTGTAGCGGTCAACCTGATGCGGGGTGGTCCTGGCTTGGGCAATATAGCGCCTTCACAAGCAGACTATTTTCAGGCTACCAAGGGAGGCGGCCACGGAGATTATCATATGATCGTCCTGGCGCCTAATTCTGTGCAGGAAATACTGGACTACACCCAAAAGGCCTTTGACCTGGCTGACCAATATCGCAACCCGGTTATGGTAATGGCGGACGGGATCATGGCCCAGATGATGGAGCCGGTGGAGTTGGAGGAAGAGCGCAATATAGAGTTGCCGGCCAAACCCTGGGCGGCTACCGGGATGGCTTACCATCAGGGTAGAAACGTGATTAATTCCTGCTATGTTATTCCGGAAGAAATGGAAGTCGTAAACTTAAGACTCGAGAAAAAATACCAACAGATACGCCAAAATGAGCCGCTCTGTGATAGTTACCTGCTGGAAGGGGCTGAAATCGTCCTGGTGGCTTTTGGTACGGCCTCCAGGCTCTGCCGTTCGGTTGTGGATAAAGCCAGGCAGCGGGGTATCCCGGTAGGCATGATCAGACCTATTACCCTATGGCCGTTCCCTTATGATTTTATCGAGGATATAGCCGGCAGGGTGAAGTGGATGCTTGCGGTAGAGATGAACATGGGGCAAATGCAGGAGGATGTTCAACTGGCGGTCAAAGGCAAAATTCCCGTTTACCATTACGGCCGTCTGGGCGGGATGGTTCCGGTGGCCAGAGACATCCTGGAGGAAGTCGTAAAATTGTACAACGGGGGTGCACTCCGATGAAAAAGGTATTTACCAGGCCAAAAACACTAAAAGACGTAGCTTATCACTACTGCCCCGGTTGTACCCACGGCATAGCGCACCGCCTTATTGCAGAAGTGATTGACGAACTCGGCATCCAAAACACCACCATTGGTATGACCTCAGTGGGGTGTTCAGTCTTCACCATGGAGTATTTTGATATGGATATGGTCCAGGCTTCACACGGAAGAGCCCCTGCCGTTGCTACAGGAATAAAGAGGGTCCTGCCGGACCGGATCATTTTTACCTACCAGGGTGATGGTGATCTGGCCGCCATCGGCACCGGGGAGTTTGTGCACGCTGCCGCGCGCGGCGAAAATATCACCGTTATTTTCATCAATAACGCCGTTTATGGCATGACCGGCGGCCAGATGGCGCCTACCACCCTGATGGGACAGGTTACTAAAACCACTCCCTTTGGGCGTAGCAAGGAAGTGAACGGCTTTCCGGTCAAGGTCTGTGAAATGCTTACCCCGCTGGAAGGTGCTGCTTACCTGGCCAGGGTATCCGTTCACAGTCCCAAGTCAATTATACAGGCCAAAAAGGTTATTAAAAAATCCTTCGAGGTCCAAATGGAAGGGCTGGGATTTTCTCTGGTGGAGGTGCTTTCCACCTGTCCGACCAACTGGGGACTTTCTCCTCTGGAGTCTGTCAAATGGCTGGAGGACAATATGATCCCTTACTATCCGCTGGGTGAGTTTAAAAAACCGGGGGTGTTGGCCTAATGCTGGAGGAAATTTACATTGCCGGTTTTGGCGGGCAGGGAGCTCTTTCAACTGGTCAGTTGCTAGCTCATGCAGGTTTACTGGAAGGCAAGTGCGTTTCTTACGTCCCTATCTATGGGGTAGAGAAACGGGGCGGGGTAGCCAACTGCGGTGTTACCATCTCGGACCGGGAAATTAGCTCTCCCCTTGTAACCGAGCCCACAGTTCTGGTCGTAATGAACAACCTTTCTCTGGCGAGATTTCAGGATACGGTGGTCCCGGGCGGCCTGATTATGATCAACAGCTCTCTGGTGGAGTCGCCGGTTACCCGGAGCGACGTTAAGGTCGTAAGCATCCAGGCCAATGAGGAAGCAGAAGCGCTTGGGAACGTCAAAGTGGCAAACAACATCATCCTTGGGGCGTTGCTTGAGTTAACCGGGGTAGCATCCATTGAAGGAGTTGAACAATCCTTAAAGGAAGTCTTTCCAAAACGGCACCATCACATGATCCCGGCCAACGTCAAGGCGCTCGAAAGAGGTATGGAACTGGCCAGAGCGCATAAATTATCCCAAGTGGATTAACCTATTAAGATTCGGAATGTTATTTTCAGGGTGGGTGATTATGGTTAACTCTGAGCGTATTCTAAATGAATTTTTAGAACTCGTCCAGGTAGACAGCGTTTCCGGCAAAGAGCGGGCTATAGCTGACCTGCTCAAGCGGAAACTTTCAGAAATCGGCCTGGAGGTAAGTGAAGACAGCGCCGGCCGGGAAGTTGGGTCGGATACCGGCAACATTATCGGCAAGCTGCCTGGCAAGAGCGGAGCGCCTGTGTTATTGCTGTCTGCCCATATGGATACGGTAGAGCCCGGCAGGGGAGTCAAGCCCGTGCTTGACGGGGGTGTAGTCCGATCTTCCGGTGCTACGGTACTTGGGTCCGATGACAAGGCCGGCCTTGTTGCCATCCTGGAGGTTTTGCGGCTGGTCCAGGAGGAAAACTTGGAACATGGTGGTCTGGAGGTTGTTTTTACCATCTGGGAAGAGGGTGGCCTGTTTGGTTCCAAGAACCTGGATTACAAACAGTTGTCTGCAGCCGCTGGCTTTGTGCTCGACAGCGATGGGCCACCGGGTACGATTGTAACCCGGGCTCCGTGGCAGGACCAGATAGGAGTGACCATCACAGGCAGGTCAGCCCATGCCGGGATTAACCCCGAGGCAGGTGTGAATGCGATTATGGTCGCCTCCCAGGCCATTGCCGGGATGAAAATTGGCCGGATTGATGATGAGACTACCAGCAATATTGGTATTATTTCAGGTGGAAAAGCCACCAATATTGTACCAGACAGCGTGACCATCCAGGGCGAGGCTCGAAGCTTGGACCCTACTAAGTTGGCCGCCCAGACTGCGCACATATGTGAAGCCATAAAAGTAACGTCTGATAAATTTGGCGCCAAAGCCCGGATTGTGGTGGATAGGGTGTATGAAGGGTTTAGCCTGGATGAGCAAGCTCTTCCTGTCCGCCTGGCCTTAAGCGCAGCAAAAAACCTGGAACTGACCCCCCGCCTCAAAAATACCGGAGGGGGCAGTGACGCCAATATTTTTAACAGCAAGGGTATTGCTGCGGCTGTACTTGGTATCGGCATGAACAAAGTCCATACCACAGAAGAATTTATCAGCCTGGCCGACCTTAGCGGCAACGTCCGTTACCTCTTAGAAATTGTGCGTGCAGCACAGCGACTGCAGCAGGGGCAACAACACTGAAAATAAACGAATGCTATTCATTGATATACTGTTTCCTAGATAGTGATCAATTAAGATTATAAGTTATTAGTTCCTTAACAGTCCGGTATCTGCTGGCATAGGTCTTAAGCAGGCGCCGGATTTCTTTTGGTTTGCCACAAATAAAAACCCCTCCTTTTTGAACGTAAATTCTTACTCTGGAAGACTCCTTGGTCCCAATATGTTCGCACCTTTCCATGTATTGTTGCCCCCTTCCGAACTTGTCCTTTAAACATATGAAAGGCAGCAAGAAGTTATGAGCTTTTTAGTACCTCCAGTAAATTGCTCTCAAGCTAATCATAAAGGGGATGTCCCGATCATAAAAATATTCAGGAACAGGACGAGAGGGGGTCGGGAAGGTGCTAAAATCGCTGCGGGGCTTCTGGGCCAACTCGATACGTCAAAGCTGGCCTGCCTATTTAATAGTGGCTGTTGTATTTGCTCTTGGTATCATCACAGGTACTATGGGTGTTAAAGGGCTCCCGTTTGAACAGGCGCAGGAACTCAAAACTAACCTGGACCAATTCCTGCAACAGGCTGAGATGATGGAAGTGGATCATACCGGTGCTCTAAGGGATGTCATGTACAATGACCTCGTTCTCATTTTGGAAGTGTATCTTCTGGGTTTGACCGTTATCGGCATCCCGGTTATGTTGGGGATTATTTTCACCCGCGGTTTTGTCCTGGGATATTGTATTACTTTTTTAACCAACCCAAAGAGCGTGCAGGGCATGGCACTTGCTTGCGCGGCTATCCTGCCCCAGAATATTATCCTGGTTCCAGCGCTGCTATTAGGCGGCGTTGCTTCACTATGCTTTGCCCTGTTGCTGGTCAAGCGCTTTTATAACTCAAAAACAATAATATGGCCCAGTTTTGTTATTTACAGCGGGCTGATGTGTCTTGTTCTGCTTGTTTCGGCCGTGGCCGGTCTGGTAGAAGTATACCTGACGCCGCTTCTGGTCAAACTAGCCGCTGTTTACCTGCTTTGACATATAATAAACAATCCCCTCGTCGGGGATTGTATATTATATGTTTTTGCAACTGTGGGCATATAAAATGCTGTTTTTGCGCTGGTAATTAACCCAATTCTTTTAACACAAGTTGCGGGTTTTTCTCCTGGCAGTAGTCCAAATCCCATTTAGATGGGAACAACACCACCAGATTTTCATCCCGGTCATATGCCAATTTGCACCTGGAAGGCCAGGTGATTTCTTTTTCTGCCTTCGGGTCGTATTCCACCCAGCGGGCGCAGGTGAAAGTAAGGTTATTGATGGCCGTTTCCACACCGTACTCAGCCCGCAACCGCGCCGTTACCACCTCAAACTGAAGTTCACCTACAGCAGCCAGTACAGGTTCTTTCCGCAGGTTGTCTTTAAAGAAAAAAATCTGTATGGCGCCCTCCTCCTCTAATTGCTGGAGCCCTTTATTAAATTGCTTGTATTTGGCAATATCTATGTTTTGCAGGATACAGAAATGTTCCGGGTTGAAACGGGGGATGGCGTTAAATTTAATTTTTTGCCCCGCACACAAAGTGTCTCCAATACTAAAAAGACCCGGGCTCACAAGGCCCACCACGTCACCGGGATAGGCCTCATCAACGGGTTCCCGTTCACCGGCAAAGAATCTGTAGGCGCGTGATATGCGAACATTTCGCTCTAAACGGGAGTTATATACCTGCATATCCTTTTCGAGGCGGCCGGAGCAAACGCGCAGGAAAGCGACCCGGTCCCGGTGATTGGGGTCCATGTTGGCCTGTATTTTAAATACTAGTCCCGAAAAATTTTGGTTTGTGGGTTGTATACTGCCCTGGAGAGCTTTGTATTCGCCAGGAGCGGGTGCAAATTCAATAAGAGAATGCCAAAAGGGCTCAAGCCCGAAATTATTAATAGCGCTGCCGAAAAATACCGGAGTAAGCTTACCCTCTAAATAGTTATCAAGATTAAAAGTCGCTCCGGCCACGTTGATAAGCTCTATCTCATCAATTAGTTTGGTATGCTCATCTTTGCCAAGAAGTTCAGTCAGCAGGGAGTCGTATAGATTGTGTGCCTGAACAGGAGCTTTGTACTTTCCGTGATGGGTACGTTCAAAAAGAAGTACATTTTTAGTACGCAAATCATACACACCTTTAAAAGTAGGCCCGTTGCCGATGGGCCAGTTCATAGGCGCTGGACTGATACCCATAACCTGTTCAATTTCATCGAGTAGTTCCAGTGGCTCTCTACTGGGTCGGTCAAGTTTATTGATAAACGTCAGTATTGGTGTGTTTCGCAACCGGCTTACCTGGAACAGCTTTTTAGTCTGAGACTCTATTCCTTTGGCGGCGTCCAACACCATCACCGCGCTGTCCGTCACCATCAGTGTTCTGTAGGTATCTTCACTGAAATCCTGGTGGCCCGGTGTATCAAGCAGGTTAATCCGGTACCCCTGGCAATCAAACTGCAATGCAGCGGTAGTTATTGAAATACCCCGCTGCTGTTCAATTTCCATCCAGTCGGAAGTCGCATTACGCTGGTTCTTACTGGCACGTACCGAGCCGGCTATGTCGACGGCGCCGGCGTAAAGGAGCAACTTTTCGGTAAGTGTTGTTTTACCTGCATCAGGGTGAGATATAATAGCGAAGGTGCGACGGCGGGAAACTTCGTAATCCAGCTCATCTTGACAGATAATTGTTTTATTTTGTATCATAAATCCTCCAGAAATTGAGTTAAGAAGCTTACATTATTATAATAGCATGATCGATTGTTGACAAACACTTACGCGGCTGCCGGCGCTAGAACTTTTGTTCTATCCAATTCTAAGACTCCCACTTCTATAAGTGGGAGTTCCAGGATGATAAAAGGATTATATGGCTGGATGTGGAAATAGAGTCTTGTAATAGACTTTATTCATTTGGGGTAGTAATGTGGAAAAATTTCTTGAAGAATTTATTTACCATCTATCCGTTGAGCGAGGGCTTGCTGCAAATACGCTGGCATCTTACAGTACCGATTTAAAAGGTTATATTGCCTACTGTCGCCAGTATGGTTTGATTACTATGGAGCAAGCAGGTAAAGACGCAATCATGTCACATCTCTTCCAACTGCAATTGAAGGGGCGCTCCCCAGCTACCATATCCCGTCATTTGGCAGCTATTAAATCTTATTACCGGTTTGCATTAAATGAGGGGGTCGTCAGCAAGGACCCTGCCCAGGATCTGGAATCGCCAAAGCCGGCCCAGAGGTTACCACGGGTCCTGACCATAGAAGAAGTTGACCTTTTACTGAGCCAGCCTCTTATAGGGGAGCCTGCAGGTTTGCGGGACAAGGCCATGCTGGAACTCCTTTACGCCACAGGTCTACGGGTGTCTGAATTGGTTTCTCTCGACATCACCAGTCTAAACTTGGAAAACGGTTTTATCCGTTTTTTCGGCAAGGGTGCCAAAGAGCGGATGGTTCCGCTGGGTGATGTGGCAGCCCACTTCCTCAGGGAATATCTGGGTCGTAGCAGGTGCAAACTAGAGCAGTCCGGAAATATCTCCGCTCTTTTCGTCAACCACCGCGGGCAGAGGCTGACCAGGCAGGGCTTTTGGAAAATCATTAAAAAATACGCCCTCAAAGCAAAAATTAATACTGTTATAACCCCACATACAATGAGGCATTCCTTTGCCACACACCTTTTAGAAAATGGCGCCGATATTCGTTCGGTGCAGGAAATGCTGGGGCATACTGATATCAGTACTACCCAAATTTATACTCACCTCACTAAAAAAAGGGTCAAGGAGGTTTACAACCGCAGTCACCCCAGGGCCTGAACAGGTGAGAGAAATACGAGCGCCATCAGAGGATTTACATCACAACCACCAAGGTTTTTCGATAAACCAGTTAACAATTGCTATACACTCAAATACATATCGGGCTGCAAAAATATTTTCACATCAATTCCACCCAGTCCCGTATAAGGCGAAATGTATTTAGGACAGTTTTTTAACAATTACATATTAGAGGGGGTTGTCTCTGAAATTGAAAAGAGTTGCCTTAGTTGTACTTGACAGCGCTGGTGTAGGTGAACTGCCTGATGCAGACCAATATGGAGATACCGGCAGCAACACTCTTGGGAATATCGCCGGGTCTGTAGGGGGATTGCGACTGCCCAACCTGGCCCGCCTGGGCCTGGGCAATATTATTAATATAAAGGGGGTTCCTCCAGCAAAAAAACCGGTAGGGTCTTTCGGCCGGATGGCCGAGTTGTCACCTGGCAAAGATACCACCACTGGCCACTGGGAGCTGTCCGGTTTAATTCTGGAGCGTCCATTTCCTGTTTTCCCTGACGGTTTCCCCCCTGAACTGATTAGAGCTTATGAGGAACGCATAGGGCGCAAAGTTCTTGGCAACAAGGTTGCCTCCGGCACGGTGATCATCGAAGAACTGGGTGAATTGCACATGGCAACAGGTTTACCTATCGTCTACACCTCAGCCGACAGCGTATTCCAGGTAGCCGCGCACGAGGAAATCATTCCGTTGGAAGAACTGTACCAGATTTGCCGTATTGCGCGGGAACTACTGACCGGGAAGCATGCTGTGGGTAGGGTGATCGCCAGACCCTTCACCGGTCGCCCCGGGAGTTTTAAAAGAACGACGAACCGGCATGACTTTTCAGTAAAACCGCCGGGCCAAACAGTACTTAACCTGCTGCAGGATAACGGCATCCCCGTCATAGCCGTCGGTAAAATCCGCGATATTTTTGATGGGGAGGGGATCAGCGAGTTCACTCCAACCAGAGACAATACGGAAGGCTTGGACCAGACCAAAATCATGCTGAATTCAGTTTCAGGCGGGCTAATCTTTGCCAATCTGGTTGACTTTGATATGCTTTACGGTCACCGCAATAACCCGCGGGGGTATGCAGATGCACTGGAAGAACTGGATCTGCGTTTACCAGAACTGCTCAACTTACTGCGAGAACAGGATGTGCTGATTATAACAGCGGACCACGGTTGTGACCCCACCACCCAGTCTACCGACCACTCCAGGGAGTACGTTCCCCTCCTCGTTTATGGCAAACAGTTGCGCGGCGGGCAAGACCTCGGGGTAAGGCAAACTTTCGCAGATGTGGCGGCCACCATAGCCGACAGCTTTGGCCTGAAATTTCCTAGTGGCACAAGCTTTTGGCCGCTAGTCCGGAAAGAGTAAAGCGAATATGCACATATTTAAAATAGCCGGCTGAATAGCAGTAATATGGGGGTGAATAGTATGAGGATGGTTGACCTTATCCAAAAAAAGAAGCAGGGTATAAAATTAACCAGAGATGAGATTGGTTTTATCATTGCTGGTTACACTTCTGGAGAAGTGCCTGACTATCAGATGGCAGCCTTACTCATGGCGATATACTTTAGAGGTATGGACAAAGAAGAAATCGCAAATCTCACCCTTGCTTATGTTAATTCGGGAGATAAGCTTGATTTAACAGCGATCAAAGGAATAAAAGTTGATAAACATTCGACTGGCGGCGTAGGAGATAAAGTAAGCCTGATCATTATCCCTCTGGTTGCATCCGTAGGAGTACCTGTTGCAAAAATGTCCGGCAGGGGTTTGGGGCACACAGGCGGGACGATAGACAAACTGGAGGCAATTGCAGGCTTTAACACCGCCCTGCCGAAAGACAAATTTATTTCGCATGTGAATACCTACAAAATGGCTATTGCCGGGCAAAGTGCAAACTTGACCCCTGCTGACAAGAAAATATATGCCTTGAGGGATGTTACCGCGACCGTAGATAGTGTTCCTTTGATCGCCAGTTCAGTAATGAGCAAGAAGATCGCTTCCGGTGCTGACGCCATTGTCCTGGACGTTAAGGTCGGTTCTGGTGCTTTTATGAAATCAATCGCACAAGCTAAGGAACTGGCCACAACTATGGTTGAAATAGGTAAATCGCTTAATAGGAAAACAATAGCTGTTATTACGGATATGAGCCAGCCTTTAGGCAATGAGATCGGTAATGCCAATGAGGTAAAGGAAGCTATAGAAGTGCTGACGGGCAAAGGCGCAAAAGATTTAACTGCCGTAGCGCTCACAATAGCGGCTCATATGACTGTTGTGGGTGGCGCTTATCCTGATTTTGAACTCGCCTACAGCAATCTGGAACAACTGGTTCGGTCCGGTAAGGCTATTGAAAAGTTTAAACAGTTTGTTGTAATCCAAGGGGGTAATCCCGAATTTATTTATAAGCCTGATAGACTACCACAAGCAAAGAACCATATCGAAGTTAAATCTTTAAAAAACGGTTTTGTAGCAGCTATCAATGCTGAAGCTATAGGCGTTGCAGCAATGCTCCTTGGAGCAGGCCGGAAGAAGAAGGATGACCTGATAGATTACTCTGCTGGACTAACAATGGTTCATAAGATAGGTGATAAAGTCAACGCCGGAGATACAATCTGTATATTGCACACTAACCTTGATGAGCATGAAGAAGCTGAAGCTATCGTAAAGAGTGCATATAAATACAGTGATAGCGAGCCATTACCCATTCATTACATCTATGATGTAATTCAATAGTTTGACGAACTTGTGCTTGACAACGGATTCAATTTCTTAAATGATTTTAAAGACAACATTATGCTTGGCAAATTATTACTCCTTCGCACATGTGCGGGGTGTTTTTTTACGTGCTGCTCCAGTTACCGCGCATAACTTTATCACAAGGAAACATAATACAAACAACCCCATTACAAGCGGAACTGGTAGCATTTCCATGGAACCACCGAGAAGAATTTGGGGAAACTGAAATATCGATTGGGGGTATGCATTTATGTCCTGGCAAAAAGCCAAGTTAATCCTGCTAGTTGCCGTGCTTCTGGCCGTGTTTACAGGTTGTCAGTTCGCTTCAGCCGCCGCAATAGCAGCAACAGACAAGGAACCCGCCAAGGGAACCCTGGAAACAACAGCCGAAGCGGCCGTGCTGCTCGAGCCCTATTCCAATAAAATAATCTATGAAAAGGAGTCGAACAAGCGGCTGCCTATGGCCAGCGTCACGAAGTTGATGACCCTGTTACTGGCAACGGAAGCAGTAGAAGAGGGTGAGTTTAAGTTGACCGACCAGGTTGTGGCCAGTGAAAACGCCTGGGAAATGGGCGGGTCGCAGATTTATCTTGACCCTGGTGAGGAAATGAGCTTGTGGGACCTGCTTACATCAATAGGACTGCAGTCGGCCAATGACGCCTGCGTAGCTGTAGCTGAGCATATTGCAGGAAGCGAAGAAGCTTTCGTACAGCTCATGAACGATAAGGCCAAGTCTCTTGGACTGGAAAACACCCATTTTGTAAACTGCCACGGCCTTACCGCGGATGACCATTATACCAGCGCTTGTGACTTGGCGATGATTCTCAAAGAAGGACTAAAAAACCCGCTCTTTAGAGAGATTACCGCGATGAAAGAGCATGAACTACGCGGTGGCTCCTTTAAATTATGGAACACCAACAAGATGCTCTGGTGGTATAATGGGGCCGATGCGGGCAAGACCGGTTGGACGGAGGCTGCAAAATACTGCCTGGCTTCCTCGGCAGAAAGAGACGGACTAAGGCTAATCTGCGTTGTCCTGGGAACGGCTGAACCGAAAAGCCATTTCAATGAATCGACCAAGATTCTAAACTATGGCTTTGCCCGTTATAAAGCGGTTCATTTGGCCGAGCAGGGAACCAACGTGGGTACTGTCAAGGTTGGTAAGGGACAGTCCGGCAGTGTTGATGTCCTGACCTCGGAAAGGGCCAGCGTATTAGTAGCAAAGGGCGAAGAAAAAGGGTTAGAGTCAAAGGTTGAACTGCCCGGCTATATTAATGCTCCGATTTTGCAGGGTCAGGAAATGGGGTCCTATGTCGTTACCAAAAAAGGCCAGGAAGTCTTGCGGGTTAAACTCGTAGCTAAAGATGATGTTCCCAAAGCCTCCATATTTCTTCAAATGAAAAGGGTAATCAACAGCGTTTATTAAGGCAGAGAAAATATGAGACGGCGCAAATCACATCATGATGTGTAAGATGAGCGGGCTGAAAAAGCCTGCTCATTTTTCTACCAAACCTTTTTTGCAGTAAAGGCTGTTATGGCTAATTTCAAAGCCTCTTTAATCACAGCTTGCCTTTTGCTGATACATTTGGTAAGATTTAGCAGAAGGGGACAAGCAATTAACTATTGAGAAAGGATTGGCGCCTGTGCTCTTGGATATTGAGTTTAAACAGGATACCCTGTTGGTCCGCCCAGGTGGTGAACTTGACTTAAGCGTAGCGGACTTTTTCCGAAATAACCTGGAAGAGTCTCTCGACCGTGAACCCGCCACAAATATTGTTTTTAATCTAGCGCAAGTATCATTTGTGGATAGTTCAGTATTGGGAGTATTGCTGGGCCGTTACAAGCGGGTCTCAAAAAAAGGGGGTAAAGTTATTATTGTTTCCCCTCAGCCTCAAGTGCGCAAAATTCTCGAATTGTCCGGTCTCTTCAGGATTATGGGTGAGTCTGACAGCGAGGCCGAAGCTCTCCTGAAACTAGGTTAGAGGAGGATGGAACTAATGCCATTTACTAACCAGATGAAGCTGGAATTTTTAAGCATACCGGCAAATATTTCCTTTGCCAGGGCAACTGTTGCCGCCTTTGCCTCCCAGCTTGAATTTACCTTGAGCGACCTTGAGGAAGTTAAGGTTGCAGTATCGGAAGCGGTAAGCAATTCAATCATCCATGGCTACAGGAATGCCCAGGATCGGTTTATAAAGGTCTATGCCAAACTGACGGAAAACACACTTGAACTGAGCATTGAAGACGATGGCAGGGGGATAGAAAACATTGACAAAGCCCTGCAGCCGGCGTTTACTACTGACCCTGAAAGACTGGGATTGGGGTTTGTCTTTATGCAGTCTTTCATGGAAAACTTACAGGTCGATTCGCTGCCGGGGCGTGGAACCCTGGTCCGTATGAGTAGAAGAGTTGGCGCCAGGGCTGTCCACAACAGCCAGGAACACTAAGCAGGAGTTGAACAAATAATGAGCAGCAGGTTGGTGGAAATGAACCTGCCACGCTTTCCTCTGTTGAAAGACAAGGAAATGAAAGAATTGCTCCAGAAAGCTAAAGGTGGTGACAGTTATGCCCGCGACAAGCTGGTCAACTGCAACCTCAAATTGGTATTTAACCTGGTCAAACGTTTTCAGAACAGGGGCTATGAACTGGAAGACCTTTTTCAAATCGGCTGCATCGGGTTGATGAAAGCTATCGATAAATTTGACCTGGGGTATGACGTTAAATTCTCAACTTATGCGGTACCTATGATAATTGGAGAAATTAGGAGATTTCTAAGAGACGACAACCCGGTCAAGGTTAGCCGTTCGGTCAAAGAAACAGCTTATAAGATCCAGCAAACAAGGGAAATGCTTACTGCCAGGTTGGGCAGGGAACCAACAATTAACGAGATCTCAGTGGAACTGAGTATTACTAGAGAAGAAATTGTCAATGCCCTTGAAGCTGCACAGACCCCTGCATCCATCTATGAGACCCTACACCAGGACGACGGTGATCCGATCTACCTGCTTGACCAACTGAAGGGCAATGAAGAAGGGGAAACCCCGTGGCTTGAGAGCATTTCAATAAGCGAGCTTTTGGATAAACTACCGGAAAGAGACAGGCTGATCATAACCTGGCGTTTTTTCGAGGATAAAACCCAGTCTGATATAGCCAGGCGGCTGAGTCTTTCACAGGTACAGGTTTCGCGGCTGGAAAGACAGGCTCTGAAGAAGATTAAGGACCTGATGGATGACACTAGTAAATAGTACCTCATATGTGCTTAGACCTAGCAACAGTTCCAATAAAAGATTTGTCTAGATACTGAGGCCGTAAGGGCCTTTTTATTTTGCTCCTAAAAATTGTATAGATATCCGGTTGCTACGCATAATATTACCGTTATAGAAAATATTTAAGGAGGTAATAAACCATGCATGTTATAGTATCAGAGTTGGTGGGGGAATCTCCTGATAGCTGGAAAGGCGCCGTTCAGTCTGCTATCAGCGAAGCATCGCGTACGGTGAAGAATATCGTTGCTGTTGAAATCGTGAACTTTACCGCCAACGTTGACAACGGCCGTCTCGTTGAATACAAAGCCAATGTAAAAATAGCGCATACCGACTAGGCACAATATTGTAGAAATTTATGTGAAAACAGGCATGCATCCTGATAAAGCCAAAGCAAAGGTTACAATGTGGTTGAGATCTCTTGAATAAGAAGGGTTCGAATTTATTCGAGCCTTTCTTAATTAAATAAGGCAAAATAGGCGCCCTGAATAAGGCCCGAGTGTTTGGAAAGGATAAATTAAGGAGAATAAGGCTTGTCACACTTAGCAGCATGTATTAGGCGTCTGTGGTATTCGGCTATCCGTCAGCGCTGACTTTTAAGTCGAGGGGACAGTATGAATAATCTTCCCGCATGTAAAAGAAAAGTTATTCTTGTTACCGATGGAGACCGCATCGCCAAGAGTGCGGTGGAAGTGGCGGCAAAGAACATCGGGGCTCGCTGTATTTCAGCCTCAGCCGGGAATCCGACTTTACGTTCCGGGGAGGAACTGGTGACAATGATTAAGCAGGCTCCCAATGACCCGGTCATAGTGATGCTTGATGATCGTGGCTACAACGGTGAGGGGCGGGGTGAAAGGGCATTGGCTTTTATCACCGGTCATCCTGAGATGCAGGTGCTTGGGGTACTGGCAGTTGCCTCCAATACGGAAAACGTATCCGGCTGTACGGTAGACGCTTCTATAACCAACTCCGGAGAGGTTATAGAAGGGGCAGTTAATAAAAATGGGGAGCCTAAAAATAATCCCCAGGAAGGTGATACTTTGGAAGTCATCGACAAACTTAACCTGCCACTGGTGATTGGCATCGGTGATATAGGCAAGATGGACGGCGCTGATGAGGCAGGTAAGGGTGCGCCGTTAACGACCAGGGCTTTCCGAACTATTATTGAAAAAAGTGATTTCACAAGAAACCTTGCCATACCAGAGCCGGATGGTGCTTTGTAATAAAGTTCCTCCACGCGGGAAATACTTCACATCAAGCTTGTTATTTTTTTTGTCCAAAACACATCAGATGGAGGAAAATAACGTGCCTTTAAAGGTCGGTATTCCCCGGGCTCTTCTCTATTATTACTACTACCCGATGTGGCGGGTTTTTTTTCAAGAACTGGGAGCCGAGGTAGTACTCTCACAACCTTCAAATAAAGGGCTCCTGGCAACCGGACTAAAACACGCCGTTGATGAAGTATGCCTGCCGGTCAAACTGGCCTACGGACATGTCCTGGACCTGGCAGGTAAGTCAGACCTCATTTTTTTGCCCCGCCTAGTCAGCATCGGGAGACGCGAGTACATTTGCCCAAAATTCCTAGGTTTCCCAGATATGATCAGGCGGATCAAGGGAGTTCCCAAATTGATAGACCCCAATATCAATCTTTACAAAAGCCGTATGGAGCTCTACCGGGTGGTACATGAGGTTGGAAAATTATTTAGCTGCAGCTGCTACAAAATAGGGATGGCCTACATGCGTTCGGTAAAGGTACATAATCAGTATTTAAAGCTACTGCGACTGGGTTTAATGCCAGCCGAGGCCATGGCAATTGTAGAAGACCGGGTTGAAAATTTGCCCGTTCCTGAAGCGGTTGATTCCTTTAAAGTAGCCTTGATCGGGCACCCCTACAATATCTATGATACCTACGTAAACATGAATGTTATCAAGAGACTTAAAGAAATGGGAGCAAGTATCATGACAGCGGAGTTTTTGCCGGAGCAGGTCGTTAATAACAGCGCTGCCCGCTGTCTCCCCAAGAAGCTGTTCTGGACACTGGGCCAGCGCATGGCTGGAGCGGCCTTTAATTATATGGAACGTTCGGATGTGGCGGGGATTGTGCATATAGCAGCGTTCGGTTGCGGTCCCGATTCAATGACCGGCGAATTAATTGAACGGAGCGCTCGCTTAAATGGTGTTCCCTTTTTAAATATTACTCTGGATGAACATACTGGAGAAGCTGGTCTCTTAACCAGACTGGAAGCCTTTATGGATATGTTGCGCTGGAGGAAAGCTGGACCAGCTTGGGTGTAAGGATAAAAAAGATATTTCGGGAGGACTGCAAGTGATGAAGGGTTTTCTGGGGATAGACGTCGGCTCGGTTAGTACCAATATTGTCTTAATGGATGAGGGAGGTATGGTGGTCGACGACATCTATCTACGAACCCAGGGTCAGCCAATTACCACCGTTCAGGCTGGTTTAAAAGAACTTGCCGACCGGCTTCCCGCCGGCACAATTATCAGGGGGGTTGGCACAACCGGCAGCGGAAGGCATCTGGCAGGCCTTATCGTTGGCGCCGATGCCGTAAAGAATGAAATTACCGCCCATGCCGTGGCAGCCTCCTCACTGGTGCCCGGTGTTCAGACCATACTGGAAATAGGCGGCCAGGATTCCAAAATTATTATCCTGCGTAACGGAGTCGTTAATGACTTTGCCATGAACACTGTATGTGCTGCCGGTACCGGTTCTTTTCTTGACCAGCAGGCAGCGCGCCTGAACATACCAATTGAGAAATTTGGAGAAAATGCCTTACTTGCCAGGACTCCCGTCCGTATAGCCGGCAGGTGTGCAGTTTTTGCCGAGTCTGACATGATTCACAAGCAGCAGATGGGCTGCAGCCTGCCTGATATTTTAGCCGGTCTATGCGAGGCGCTGGTCAGAAACTACCTCAATAACCTGGGAAAAGGAAAGGAAATTCTGGCGCCGGTAGTTTTTCAGGGAGGGGTAGCCGCCAATGTCGGGATGACCAGGGCTTTTGAAAATGCCCTTGGTCTGTCGATCCAGGTGCCACCTTATTTTAACGTTATGGGAGCGGTTGGCGCCGCTATACTCGCCAGGGAAGCTGTATCCAGGAAAGGTTCCAGCCTTTTTAAAGGCTTTGGGGTCGCTGATACCAGTTTTCGCGCCGGTAGTTTTGAGTGTTCCGGTTGTGCCAATCTGTGCGAAGTAGTGGAGATTTCAGAAAACAATACGATTTTGGCACGTTGGGGCGACCGCTGCGGTAAGTGGAACAGTACGGCCGGCCGGGAAGAAAAAATAAGTTAGATAGTTTGAATGTTGTTGGTGCATGACCCTGAGCGGTCATGGCTTGCTGGACCTGCCGAAAATTTAAAAAATCAAAAAAGGGGTGCCAGCTTTCCCGTGACACCCCGTTTTTGATCATAATAATACAGACTACGGAGCAATTTTAGCGTTCAAGTAAATGCTTGTCTGTTACGTCCAACAACCTGTGCGCCCAGAAGGGCGCTTTTATTTGCATCCGGCGATATGTTATAATATTAAAACGTATTATTTGGAAAAAGGTTGTTTAGGCGGAGGCCTTCCGGCAGTGGATATAATTACCACACATACCAATGCCGATCTCGATGCCCTGGCTTCGATGGTGGCGGCACAAAAACTGTATCCCGGCTCTATCATGGTTTTTCCCGGGTCGCTCCTGAAAAACGTTGAGGAGTTTATGGCCCTGCACAAGGATACCATCCAGGTCAGGACCATCCGGGATATCGTGCCTGAACTGGTGGAAAGGCTCATCCTTGTAGACACCAAAACACCCTCACGCCTGGACAAACTAGCATATCTCCTGGATAGACCTGGTGTCGAGGTGCATATTTACGACCATCACCCTCGCAGTGAGGGGGATGCCACAGGCAGGTTTGAGGTTGTTGAAATGGTAGGGGCGACCACAACCCTGCTGGTAGAAAAAATCAGGGAGCAGCGCCTTCAGGTAACACCCTTGGAGGCAACGGTCCTGGCCTTGGGCATTTATGAAGATACCGGGTCCCTTATCTTTTCCAATACAACCCCCAGGGATGCGGAAGCGGTGGCTTATACCCTGGCCAACGGGGCTAATCTTGCTGTGGTAGCTGATTTCCTGGGTCGCCCCCTTACAGAGGAACAAAGAGAACTGTTAAAAGCTCTTCTGGTATCGGCTGCTCGGTATGAAATTAACGGTATAAAGTTTCTAATTGCAGAGGCAGACCTTGACCAATTTGTCGGAGGACTGGACCTGTTAACTCACAAGCTGGTCGATTTTGCCAACCTTGAAGCTGTTTTCACGGTGGTCAAGATGGAGGACTGTGTCCACGTTGTCGCCCGCAGCAGGGTACCTGAAGTAAGCGTTAAGGATATCCTTGGTATGCTGGGTGGCGGAGGGCACCCTGCAGCGGCATCGGCTATCATAAAAAAGTCAAAGGTGGAGGATGTGGTAAAGCTTCTCCTGGCTGCGATCCGGCAGAAGGTTAAGCCACCCTTAATCGTTGCGGACATTATGTCAAGCCCGGTAAAAACAATTGCATTAGAAACTGTAATTGAAGAAGCCGGGCGGATTATGCTGCGCTACGGTCATACCGGGTTGCCTGTAATAAAAGATGATCAAGTTGTGGGAGTCATTTCCCGGCGCGATGTTGAAAAAGCCGTCCACCACGGTCTTGGGCATGCGCCCGTTAAAGGCTTTATGACCGCTAACCTGGTGAGTGTCGGCCCGGAAGCTACGATCGCTGCGGTTCGGGAATTAATGATTGGGCATGACATCGGCCGGCTTCCGGTGTTGCAAGAAGGAAAGCTGGTCGGCATCGTATCGCGTACAGATGTGCTGCGAACGTTGCACGGTGATGTACAGTCAAATCATCATAAGGTTTACAATGCCAAAGGCTACAGATACAACTATAAAAATATACGTGAGCTAATGTACCGCAGTCTCCCGGAGGCCTATATAATAATATTGGAACGGGTTGGAAACATAGCTAACGACATGGGGTGCAAGGTCTATGCTGCTGGTGGTATTGTCCGCGACTTGTTGCTGGGCGTAGAGAGTCTTGATATTGACCTGGTGGTAGAAGGGGATGGTATGGAAATAGCCCGCTCGCTCGGACAGCACTACGGCGCCAGGGTCCGTGTCCATCCAAAATTCCGTACCGCGACCGTCCTCTTCCCAGATGGCCGTCATTTGGATGTAGCAACGGCCAGGGTCGAATTTTACCAATATCCCGCGGCCATGCCTCAAATCGAAACTTCTTCTCTGCACCAGGATCTTTACAGGCGGGATTTTACCATCAATGCCATGGCAGTTTCATTAAACCAGAGTGATTTTGGTGATATCGTCGATTATTTCGGCGGCAGGGAGGACCTTGAACACGGTCTGGTACGGGTACTGCACAACCTCAGTTTTGTTGAGGATCCAACAAGGCTATTGCGTGGGGTAAGGTTCGAAAAACGTTATGCAATGAATCTGGAACCCCAGACTTTTGTTTTAGCCAGGGAAGCTGTACGCAGCAAGATGATGGAACGGGTAGCTATGGAGCGGGTCTGGGAAGAATTAAAGCATATTCTTTCAGAACCACGACCGGGGCCTGCCCTCTACCGATTGAAAGAAATTGGGTTATGGGATTACCTCTTCCCGGGCGTAGATTTTTCACAAGTCCAGCATATCCTGGAGGAGATGCCACGCTCATTAAGAGTAATGTATACCTGGGACCTGACAGAACCGCTGGAACCCTGGTTTGTGTACATCCTGGCGTTGCTGAGCCGCTCAGATTCTGACGTAGCAAGCGCTATGTGCCGCCGCTATCATCTTGGTCAGCGCTGGACCGACAGGGTGCATGCCGGTCTGTCCGGGTGGCAGGCTGTCGCCGATTCTTTGCAGCGGGCTCAGCAGACCCAGATGAGTGCTCTGGCCAGACGGTTGATGCCGTTACCAGAGGATGTATACCCACTAATCTTGACCAACCTTACCAGAAACGCTGCCAGAACACAATTCCGTCAGGTC
>JAQVOH010000181.1 GCA_028702695.1 Desulfotomaculaceae bacterium | reverse complement strand
AGGTGGCCAACGGTAGAAATAAGTATGGGCTGACCTTCCAACGCTTTGTGCTCGGCGCCCTGCTGGACGATGTGACGGTGGCCGCCACCCAGCGCCTCAAGCTCATGAGCAGGGGTCGCTACCACCTACAGCGCACCCTGGACCGGGCACGCAGCAACGCCGCCGGAGGGCTGGACCTGGAGGTCTTCGATACCTTCACGGGGACAGCCCGCGGCGTGGCGACGCTATCCGGCGGGGAAACTTTTTTGGCCTCCCTGTCACTGGCCTTAGGCTTAGCCGACGTGGTCCAGTCCTATGCGGGCGGCATCCACCTGGACACCATCTTCGTGGACGAGGGGTTCGGCGCCCTGGATCCGGAATCCCTGGACTTTGCCCTGCGCGCTTTGATTGATTTACAAAAGGGCGGCCGGCTGGTGGGCATCATCTCCCACGTTCCGGAGTTGAAGGAACGAATTGACGCCAGGCTGGAGGTTACGCCCACGGAAAGGGGCAGCGTGGCTGGTTTCAGCTTTTCGTAGGTGAGAGTGGTTCACCATGCTGCGTGGCGGTGGACCAGCAGAGATGAAAATTTTAGCGATGTAGGTGCAAATGCATTTTCAAGGAGGTATAGTCATGAAAGGTAACAATCCGGTAATTGAGGAACTGAATACCCGCAAATCTTTGCTGGTCCTGCTGGAGGATATGGCCAAGCGCTGGTTGGCCCACGACGGCCTCTGGTTCCAGGCGGTCGAAAAATCCTACGGGCTGGAAGAAGCTATCAGGCTTGACGCGGCTGCCTGGGAAAAATTCTCTGAGGTTGAGGCTAAAAGGATCATGTCGCTGCTGGAGATTGCCCCAAACGGAGGGCTGCCGGCGTTAAAAAAAGCGCTAGGTTTAAGGCTGTACGCTTTCGTCAACGTCCAGGAAATCATCGTAGCTGATGAAAACCGGTTTGTCTTCAGGATGAACGATTGCCGGGTACAGTCAGCCAGGAAACGCAAGAACCTGCCGGACTTTCCCTGCAAGGCCGTGGGATTGGTGGAATATGAAAGCTTTGCCAAAACCATCGATTCGCGCATCAAAACCCGCTGCATTGCCTGCCCGCCTGATGACCACCCGGATGATTACTATTGCACCTGGGAGTTCTCAATTTAGACAGAAGTGAGACAGGTGAGACAGCAGACGTTTCTCTGGCTCATATCCATGCATTCGAACAAAACTTCATCCATACCGGCACCTGGCGCCCTTGCAGCCGTGGCTGTTTTGGGGCGGGAACCGGCAATCCTTCAACCTTTCAAACGGCAACCTGACCCCAAAATGCTCTTTAAGGAGTTCCATAGCCACTTCCAGGGCAGTTCTAACGCTCTGCTTACAGCAGCCCGGACCACCGTTATTGGCGATAGCCGTAAGGGCAGCGTTGGTAGCCCGCATCTGCAAGGTCCGCTCCACGTCCCTGGCGCAAGTCGACTCATAGATTACACTAAAGGCCGCCCCCACACCCAGCCCTGCACCGCAGGCCCCCTGAAAGGCACAAGAACAACTGGGGATCTGCCACATCCGCCTGACCCCTTCCTTGATATCCTCATTAGTAATTACTTTCGCCCTGCCCCTGACCTGAAAGGGTCCGTAATTCTTTAATGCTGCCAGGAGGGCTCCCGCTACAACTGGGTGGTGTTCCCGGCCCAGAAAAGGCATGCCGGGATGTGAAATGAGGGGTTCTGCTATTTCTAAGGGGTTCTTTGCTCTGGTTTGCAGGAGGAAGCCTTCCACAGCGTCCTGCATATCCGCGCCATGGCATTCCTCGCAGACGAAATGTCCGTTCTCGCAGTAAATAGAGGCAGGCTTGTCCTCTCCACAATAGACACATTTTCTGGTTTCCGTGATGGTTCCATAGATTAGCTTAGCCCCGCACAACATACAGTTGCTCATAATTTTCTCCTGAACAGGAGCGTCGTTCTGACAGTCTCAGTTGTCCAGCTTTTTAAAGGCAAATATTTCTTTAGACATAGCTTAAACCTCCGGTTATTCTGGTTTACTTTACCACAGCTAGAAGCTTTAAATTTCTTAGCAATTTAATCGCAATGAACCAACCGCCATTTTTACAACGATATAGCCAGGCCGGGATGAAACAGGTAGATGTATTTTTCTTTGACTTTCCTGCCCAGGATGCTTTCCACTGCACGGGCATAGAGATTCAGTTGGCCACGGTAACGATTGACCGCCTCCTCCAACTGGCCGGGGGCAATACGATCGGTCTTGTAGTCCACCAGCAGCCAGCCATCCCCCTCGTCGACCAGGCAGTCCACGACACCCTGGAGGATTACTACTTCACCGTTAGAACCAGTTAAATCATAGTGAAGTTTCGATACATGCGGAAGCTGGTCCGGCTTAACACCGTCTTGCGGATACTCCAATTCCCTGCCATTACCATCATGTTGAATTCCCGGCACAGACGGCAAAGGCTCTTTTACCCCAACCGTTCCAATGGCGCCCTCATTAGAGTAGAGTTCCATCGCCGGCAGAGCCAGAGTGAAGGGGAGTTCCCGCAGTACCTCGCGGCCGGCCAGCAGCCTGGCGCCCAGGTGGCCGGCAAAGAAATTGGCTATTTTCGCGGCTGGTATGGCTGCTGCTTGCTCTGCTGTCAGTATTTCCCTCT
>JAQVOH010000083.1:7583-10648 GCA_028702695.1 Desulfotomaculaceae bacterium | reverse complement strand
AATGAAACTATTGCTGAATCTTGTCCGCAAGGACTTTAAGAAAAACAAGGTTATCACAACTGCCTTGGCGGTATTCCTGATCATTTCAGCCCTTTTTATGGCAGGCGGATTAAGGGTAGCAGGTACGATGATATCTTCACTGAACGGGTTAAATGAACTTGCTGTGCCGACCGAATACCTGCAGATGCATAAGGGAACGTATGATGAGGATGCGTTTGAGCACTTTGTAGAAACCCATGATTATATTAAGGCTTCACTGATAGTTGATATGCTTAATATCAGAAATGCAAATATCATTTATCAAGGTGAAACGTTAGAAAAGTATCTGATGGATAACGGATTCGTTATTCAGAATGAAGGATTTGATTTCCTCCTGAATATGGATAATGAAATTGCTATTGTTCAGGATGGGGAAATCGGAGTTCCTGTTTATTATGCGGAGGAGCTTGGCATTCAAGTCGGAGATGTCATTGCCTTGCACGAAGGTGATTATAGTAAGAAGCTGAATGTATCAACAATCATTCGTGACTCATCGATGAACCCGGCTCTCACATCTTCAAAGCGTTTCTTAATCAGTCAGGCAGATCTTGATGAAATAAGTCTTCATATAGGAGAATGGGAATACTTGTTTGAATTCCTGTTAGAGGATGGCACGTCTACGGCGGTTTTGGAAAAGGATTATATGGATGCGGGCATGCCTTCCAACGGGGTTGCGTTGACAGGTAGCGCTCTGACTATGCTGAATGCTCTTTCCTATGGCGTGGTAGCATTCATAATTATCACAATCAGTATTATTTTAATAATGATTGCGCTTCTATGTTTATCTTATATTATTCGGGCAACCATGGCTGAAGAGAATTATACCATCGGGGAGATGAAAGCCATTGGATTTCCGGGAAAAACAATTAAGAAGTTATATCAAATGAAATATTTAATGCTTGCATTGGTGGCGGGAGTGATAGGTTATCTGGCCGCCATCCCGTTCGGAGATTTCTTTTCGTCCTCGGTTGTTATGTACTGCGGATATGGTACCAGCGAGTGGATGAAATGGGTATTTCCTTTCATCGGAGTAATCCTGCTCAGCCTGATTGTAATCCACAGATGCCGCAGAATCATTCACAAGGCTCTGAAAAGTACTGTTGTGGAACTGATGCGCGGGGAAGAAAAGATAAAGAAAGAAGGTCACTATTCTTTACCTTCCGCAGGATTGAAACATCGTAATCTTACGATCGCATTGGGTGAATTGAAATGTAAATGGAAGGAATATGTGCTTATATTTTTCATATTTATTGTTTCGTCATTTTTGATTTTACTTCCGACGAATATGAAGAATACGATTGAAAATCCGTCTTTCATGACTTATATGGGTGTAGGAGAAAGCGATATTCGTATTGACATTCAGTACAGCGAGAAACTGGCGGAACAAAAAGATGCAGCCCAATCCTATCTGGAGAATGATTCCGAAATTGAAAGGTATGCAATGTACCAGAATGGGTACGTACAGTTTCAGAATGCGGATGAGGATTGGGAATACCTCCGTGTGGAAAACGGTGATGAATCTGTTTTTCCATTGGAGTATCTTGAGGGAAGCGCACCTGATGACAGCAAAGAAATTGCGCTCTCTTATCTGATTGCTTCGGAATCAGGAAAAGAAGTTGGTGATTCCCTAACCGTAGTTTATCAAGGAGAAGAACTTATGTTTACCGTCAGTGGTATTTATCAGGATATTACGTACGGCGGCAAGACGGCCAAAGCAGCCATTGATTTTGACGAAGCTGATGTGGAAGTCTATATCATTTATGTAGATGTCAGCGACGGTGTCACTATCCAGGAAAAGACGGACGAATTGAGAAATATTCTGACAGACAGTAAAGTTACTCCCATTAGTGAGTTCGTTTCGCAGACATTTGGCGGTATTATGGATAATATGAGTCTGGTGGAAGGCGCTGCCATCGTGATTTCATTGCTGTTAATTATGCTGATTACCGTGATGTTTTTACAGCTTATCACCGTGAGGGAACATAGTGCAATCGCAATTAAGAAAGCAATCGGTTTTTCAAACAGGGACATTAGGATGCAGTTGGGAATAAGGATTCTCATAATTCAATGCATGGCAATCATTGTGGGAACGGTCCTCGCGAACTCTTTAGGAGAAGTAATTTTCGGATTGATGCTTTCTTCTATGGGCGCAGCAAAAATAACGATGGTAGTTGAACCGCTTACGGCCTATCTGCTTTGCCCGGCAGCGCAGTTGCTTGTAGTTCTCATTACAGTGATTGTGGGAACCAAAGTTGTCAGAAACTATCATATCAGAAATCAAATAATGGAATAAGAAGGAGCCGAGCCACATGATAAAAGTTGAACGGATTAGTAAGTCATTTAAAGATACTTTAGTTTTGCATGACATATCTTTTGAAGTGGAAAAGGGAGATTTCGTTGCGGTTATGGGGCCTTCCGGTTCCGGTAAGTCAACGCTTCTTTACAGTATCAGCGGCATGGATAGCTTGAGTTGCGGCAGGGTATTGTTTGAAGGAATAAACATATCCGAAATGCAGGAGGATGAACTATCCAGATTCCGGCTGACAAAAATGGGATTTGTATTTCAGAATGCACAGATGTTAAAGAATCTTTCTGTCTTTGATAATATTATACTGCCCGGTCTTGTAGCAAAAAAAGAATCGGCAGATGACATAAGGAAACGTGCAGCGGAATTAATGAAGCGGATGGAAATTGAAGGAATCGAAGAGCGTGATATTCGGGAAATTTCCGGTGGACAGTTGCAACGGGCTTCCATTTGCCGCGCCATGATTAATAATCCTGACATTCTGTTTTTGGATGAACCGACAGGCGCTCTGAATTCCGGTGCCACGGATCAAGTATTGGCAATCCTGGATGATTTGAATCGTGATGGAATGACCATAATGACTATTACCCACAATCCGCATGTCGCTGCCCAAGCAAGGAAAGTAATTTATATCAAGGACGGACAGATTGCTGCCTGTAAGGAATTCCAGACGGGTGCAGACCGCGAAAAGGTGCTGGATGAATGGTTAAGAGGATTTCAA
>JAQVOH010000083.1:0-7483 GCA_028702695.1 Desulfotomaculaceae bacterium | reverse complement strand
GGCTATAGGCGATTATATTTTCGTTTTTTCCGGCAAAGTTAACAGCGATTTATACCATACATTCATGCTTTCAAAGCGTCCGGATATATTTGTATTATTTATTAATGTACCGCTGAATCTATAACCCATTTTGGCAAATGTAATATTCATCCCGAAAGAAAGGGCCCGGGCAATGGTATAGGCGGTCTTGATTTGTCTCTTTCTCATTTCGGCTTCCATTCGCTGTAAAAGGAAGGACGATAATCCCTTCCCCCTATACCCGGGTAAAGTAGCAAAGTCAGTCATCTCGGCATTGCATGACTCGATATCCATTTCAGCGGAGGATAAGGCGACGATTTTACTTTGGCGCCATATACCGAAATATATCACATTTTCGTTCATTGTCTCCACGATATAATCCGGGTTATGTATGGGAAAAGGATAGGTCTCAAAGACTTTCTTATAAACTTGCACCATCTGTGGAGCATCCGGCATACCACAAATTCTATAGAGAACTCCCGTACCAGGTTCAGTTATTTCACTTGCCGTAGCTCTTTTCTGAGCTTCTTCCAATACCATATTAATTTCTTCAGATTTTTCATTCTGCCTTCTTTGATTGTTAAAAAATTTGGCCAGGAAAAAGGCTTGTTCGCCATTATAGAAATCAGGTATGTTAGCTTCTATTATAAACCCGTTTTTAATAAAGCCTTCTTTTGCATATTGGGGTACTTTGGCAAATATCTTCGAATAACCGTTATCTTGTGCCATCTTATCAAGCGTATCTATAATATCAGGAAAATCACCCCTGGAAAGCTTCATTAGATAAATCCGGTCATTATAATTTCCATGCTGGACTAATGAATTGCCTATGCTTGTTATGATATCATGCATTGTCCCGTCGCTCTATTCTCTCAGTTTTTTCAGGCACAAGTGCAATTGTTTCATTCAGGTCTGAAAGCAGCTTTTCGATGCCGATTGCTTTATAATCTTCCGCTCCTTCAAACATTGATAATAAACCGCTGTCATCAATGTTTATGTTGCCAAAGAAATTCTCATAAGTTTCAGGTTCCTGGTAGGTAGTAATAACTCCTTCAAAATTTCTCAATACCACCTTGTCATGCGACCACGAGATGAGATACTGCGGCATTACACGAATTTTCCCACCCCCACCAGGTGCATCTATCACATACGAAGGCACTGCAAAACCACTTGTATGTCCAATCAGGCTTTCCATGATTTCAATGCCTCTTCCTACAGGTGTCCTGAAATGCTTTAGGCCTTCCGATAAATCACACTGGTATAAGTAATATGGCCTGACACGGTTTTGGACGAGTTTATGTACAAGCTTTTTAATTATTATGGGATGGTCATTTATACCTGCCAATAAAACCGTCTGGTTTCCCAGCGGGATCCCCGCATCGGCAAGTTTTCTTAATGCCTCCTTGGAGGAAGCGGTTATTTCCCGTGGGTGGTTGAAGTGTGTATTGACCCATAGAGGGTGATGTTTTTTTAGGATATTTACCAAATCATCCGTGATCCTGTAGGGAAGCACAACAGGCGTCCTAGTCCCTATCCTTACAACCTCAACACTGTCAATTTTCTTTATTTCTGTGAGTATCCAGTCAATATTCTCATCAGATAATAAAAAAGGATCCCCGCCTGACAGCAGCACATCCCTTATGACTGGAGTATTCCTGATATATTCAATTCCCATAGCTATTTCTTCTTTGCTCGGGATTACATCAACATCGCCAACTTTTCTTTTCCTTGTACAATGCCTGCAGTACATAGAACATACGCCGCAAACCTGAAACAGGACTCTGTCAGGATAGCGGTGGGTGATGCCGGGCACAGGACTATCTTTGTCTTCATCCAGCGGATCGCGCATTTCGCAGTTGCCTACCTGAAGCTCGGATATTGAGGGGAATGCCTGCTTGTATATCGGATCATTTTTATAATTTTCAGTATCAATTAAGGATAAATAATATGGAGTAATTGAAAGTGGAAATTTTTTAATAGTCTCATCAAGTTGTTTTCTTTCCCCGGCAGCAAACTTAATACCAAGGAGTTTTTCAAATATATCAATATCCCTTACCGAATGCTGCAACTGCCACCGCCAGTTCTTCCAATGTGAGACCTTTGCGTTAGAACTGATAATACCTGCAATTTCCTGCTGCTTCTGATTGTAGATTGTCATTTACACTATCTCCATGCCTGACTGTACTCTACTTAGTAGTATTTCTTTCCCCATGAAGATTATTCTGTTGCAGAGGCAAATGGCCTATATAAATCAATTATCACCTTTTTGCAGTTTTTACATAGATATGCACTTCATCCAAAAAACCTTCTTTGAAATATTATTATGAGCGCAGCAGTAACACTACATCCTAATTTATTGCTTTTTCTTCCTTTCCTCCGAAAGAAGCAAGCTCCCTCTCTTTATCACTCCCATACCATACTTATCTTTCAACTTATCAACTACCCTGCTTACCTGCTCATCCCTTTCTTGAAACAAAGACAACTGCTCGTAAGAATCCAGGTTTGATACTTGTACTCCAACTAACCTCCAGGGTGGCTGACCGCAGTTGGCAATAAAAAGCTCCCGCACCACTCTGTAAATGGTCCCATCACCTTCCACGGCATCGTGCAACGACTGTGATCTGGTAATTGTACTGAAATCGCCAAAACGTATCTTTACTGTGACTGTTCGCGCCTTAAGCCCTTTGTGGCGAAGCCTGTAACCAACTTGTCCGGATAAATCCATAAGCGTTATTAATACTGCATCTTTATCGTACACATCTTTCGGGAAAGTAATCTCTTCGCCAATTGACTTGATTTCCCGTTCGACCTGAATTTCCCGGGTGTCATTTCCATTGGCACGCTGGTGCAGCAATACCCCAGCAGCAACGCCAAACATTTTAATCAATTCACCTTCAGGTAATTTCGCTAATTGGCCGATTGTCTTAACCCCAATTCGATTCAACTTTTCTTTAGTTTGAGGCCCAATCCCATGAATTTTACTTACTGGCAGCGGCCAAATAATTTTTGGCATATCCTCTTTTGCCACCCGATAAAGTCCATCCGGCTTGGCTAACTCACAGGCCATTTTAGCCAGTAGTTTGTTAGTGGAGATACCAACGGAAACAGGAAGGTCCAGTTCCTGCCTTACCGCCTCACGTATCTTTCGGGCTGTTTCTACCCCTACCCCGGAAGGTACAGCAAGGTATGCTTCATCTATTGAAACCTTCTCTATTTGTGCTGCAAAACGCTCATATACTGCAAACACCTGGGCCGATACCTGACGATAACGGTCCATGTTCACTGGAAGAAAAACAGCGTCCGGGCAGAGTTTTACCGCCTGAACCATAGGCATGGCTGAACGCACACCATGTTTCCTGGCTTCGTAGGAGCATGTGGCCACTACTCCACGCTCACCTGGCCGCCCACCTACAAGGACTGGTTTGCCCCGGTATTCCGGATGGTCGAGCTGTTCCACAGAGGCAAAGAAGGCATCCAGGTCACAAAGAAGAATATCACCAGACACCGTAATCACCCCCTGAATTTTATTCATATACACCAGACTGATACATAAGTTACGTAAGCCGAATACTTACCCCAAACCAGTTTATCATCTAAGCAATTGGATTTGCATTTTTCATCCTCAATTTCTCCAAGAAAACTGCGATTTAATGCGATGAAATTTTGAGGGGAAGCCAGAACAACCTTCTTTTTGAAATACATTTTACCAACAAGGCGAATGAAAAACAAAGGGCTGTTGAGAGAATAATCTATCAACAGCCCGATTTTACAAGTGGTTCATAGAGGAAGTTGCGACCAATTGATGTCCGCCATTCCTCTGCATTACTTAAAAACATATTATGCATTGCTGGGCGAAATACGTCTACACCCTACTTTTCCATAGACTTTCGTTACATTTTTAATGGCCATATTCACTTTTCCGCTTTTAGATAAGAGTTCTCTTAATTCCGGAAAATCCCTACGGGCGACTATTATGTTAAGGATCAGCCGGTGTTTTCCTTCTATTCCATAGCCCATTTCCGTAGTCACGGAATAACCACTTGCCCTTAATTGGTCTGCGAGAACCTTGCCTTCTCCGGTATGTTTGTAAACAGTAATTTCGAGAAGACCGATAGCAATCTTCTTATCAATCAAGTCTCCAATAAATACCCCTGCTATTCTTCCCAGTGCAAATGCCAGAATATAGTTAAAACCAGTGGACGCGGACATAAGTTTGAATGCGTAAGCAAATACCAATGCGTCCAGAAATGTAGTTACGTACACTGGTTTGATAGTTTGCTTGCTGAGAAATATTGTCTTTAGCGTCCCTAAACTGGTACTAATTGCGTTGAGAGCAAAAATAATTGCCAATTCTATTAATATGATGATCTCTCCTTTCTCTTAAAAAATAGAAAAGCCCCTGTTCGCGTTTATAACAGGGGCTTTTGATCTTTAAAATTATTTGATCTTAAAAAAACAAGTTCCCTAGAATATGATACTAGTGAACTATACCAGATTATTCTTTGATAGTCAATGTTTTTTTCCTATGGCTATGCAATAATATGTCTAATAATGTAAATTTTGTTTGCTATTGTACGTTTGAGAGAATACAATATAGATAAATTCGTGCGAATACCTTATTAAAACGGCTTTAGCCAAGCATCTAAGCCTTTTATGGCGACAATATGGTCTTTGCTGAATTATATGGAGCCTTGCCTTCAAATAAAGCTTATAATGCTTGAAATGGTTGCACTAAACAAGAAGAGAGGGGTGTTTTCTTGTCAGTTAATAAACTAATCAAAGCGGCAAGTCAAGGGGATTCGTTGGAAAAGATCAGGTACCTAATTGATATAAAAGGCACTGACGTCAACGTGCGGGACGAAAACGGCATGACCCCTTTGATTTATGCGGCTTTTTTCGGACATGATGATGTGACAAAAGAGCTCATAGCCTGTGGTGCGGATGTGAACGCGTGCGGCAATAACGGAACTACCGCCTTGATGGCCTCCCTGCAAAACGCGAAAGGTGAGAGGACCGCCAGGCTGCTGATAGACAGCGGGGCCGATGTCAACACCTGTGACGGGCAGGGCTTAACCCCGCTCATGGCAGCTATTTACACAGACAGTATTGAAATGACGACGTATTTGCTTGAAAAAGGGGCCGATGTTCGCGTTAAATGCAGCAAGGGGTGGACCGCTCTTGACCTTGCCAAGCAGAAGGAGAACCGCCAGCTATTACAAATATTACACCAGGCCGGTTCATTCAAAAACGCCGACCTGATCTACGCAGCCAGGATTGGCGATACCAAATGGTTGACTGATATGATAAACGGCGGCGCAGACGTGAATGCCAAGAATGACGACCAGGAGACCCCGCTTTTGTGGGCATCTTTCAATGGCCATGTGAAGGTGGTCAAAATTCTGCTGGACAATGGGGCACACGTGAATGACCGGAACAAAGAAGGTTGGAGCGCACTGATGGCAGCAGCGGAGACTGACAGCGAAAAGCTGATAAAACTCTTACTGGAAAACGGTGCAGACGTCAATCTTGAAACGGAATCCGGTGCTACGGCACTGACTATTGCTGAGGAGAACGGTTTCAGCAATATTGTTGACATAATTCGAAGTTTTGGGGGATAAGGCAATAAAGGGTTGTCAAGACCTGGATGGGTTAATAGTGGATTATTTCAGGACCGCCCGTGAGGCGGTTTTGCTTGTGGGATATGGGCCTCGCTCTCTGGAGCGGTTTTTTTTATTTTCTTTCCATGTGTATTTACTCGCAATGTGACATAGTATAAGCAGGTAATGTCATTTTTGGAAAGGAGAAGTAAAATGGAGTTTTCAAATACATTGCAGACAACATTAAACAGGAAAGCAAATCCAAAAACGGAGATGTATATTGACATCGCGCAATCTATCAGCGGCATACTGCTGGTTGGCTTCTTATGGATGCACATGCTGTTTGTTGGTACGATTATCATAAGTCCCGAACTCTACGATAAGTTGTCCGTAGGGCTTGACAAGTCTTACTTAGCTCAGGTTGGTATACCAGGAACTGTTCTGCTAATTATTATTCATATTTTGCTGGCCGGGCGTAGAATCCCGATCCGTCTGCGCGATATGAGGATTACCTGGCGTGTTGCGAACATGATTAACCACTTTGATACCTGGGTTTGGATCGGTCAAATAATTACCGCTCTGATTATTGGTATTATGGCCAGTATCCACATCTGGCTCGTCATGACTACTTGGCCGATCAGATCATTTACAAGTGCCTCGCGTGTCGCTGCCTCTGGTCCTGCCGATCAGTCATTTGGCGGCTTTTATTTTCCTTTTATGATCGTGTTTTACTTTATATTACTCATTGCAGGTGAATATCATGGGGGATTTGGCCTCTACAGAATCTTTGTCAAATGGGGCTGGTTTGATCGTCACCGGGTAGGCTATGTATTAAAGACCATTACTGTGATAATTATCTCAATAGGTTTGTTAGCCCTATATACTTTTAAGAAGCTTGCAGCAGGTGTTGTATGAGCGGGAGAGTATAAAATAATTTACTTACATGCGCACTTGAGTGCATGGTAATATATGTATAAAAGTGCGGTTCTAAAGGAACGGAATTCCTTAAACAGCATACTTCTGACGACGAAGGCAGCACCTGGACAAGCATCAGCAGTGAAATCGGCAGGCAAATTGAATAATTTCAATTTGCCCCATGTTCATACCTTTCTATGCTTTGGCGAAGGACCTCAGGAAGAGGCTTTATCACGCCTTTCTTTGGGTTATAGGAAACATAAATAATTTCTGCGCTGAATAGTACCCCATCCTCTTTATCCCTAGTAATGACAAACTCCATAACCATGCTAGTATCACCCAATTTTGCAGTTCTACACCAGATATTTAGCCAATCATACATTTTTGCAGGCTTATTGTATTCTAAGGTTGCTTTTTTCATCACACGATCAACTATTTCACTCTGTTCAAGCTCAAACAGCTCAAGCTGAAGTACCTCGCTAAAGTACTCACTTGCAGTAATATTAATATAATTGAGATAGTTTGAGTTAAATACAATAGTTTGAGTGTCAACTTCAGAATAGCGAACTCTTAATCTGTGTTTAAAACGATAACCTTCCACCGAAATCCACCTATCTATTTAATTTCTTTAATTATGCTCATTCGTTGTTGCAGCTGTCAGCCGCACATTGCTGCCAACAGCTGACAATGTGGGGCCCCAGTTGACTTAACCATTGGCATGAATCAAATGTGTCAATGTCCTCAGCTCTTCTTCACTCTGCACCGTATATTTCCACAAACCGCTGCAAAATTGCCGCAACCTGGGCTCTTGTAGCATTTCCCTGGAGATCCAGGATGCCTGCGCCCTTACCGGTTATCAGCCCTGCGCCCACCGCCCATTCTATGGCATCAGCAGCCCAGCCTGACACTTCTGCGGTGTTGGCAAATTGAGCTGTGTCGCTGGTGGCCGACAC
>JAQVOH010000180.1 GCA_028702695.1 Desulfotomaculaceae bacterium | reverse complement strand
GAGGAGCCTACCTTATTGCGGCCGACCTTAGAGGAGTCGACCTGAGTGGGACTGATTTCATTGGGGCTGATTTCCGGGATGCTGACCTTAGAGGCGCCGACCTCACCAGGAGCATCTTTCTTACCCAGGCCCAACTAAACGCAGCGAAGGGGGATGCCGGCACCAGGTTACCTCCGGCACTCACTCGACCCACGCACTGGGACACATGAAACTAGTCTATGTCCGGTCTTTCAAGGCTTAATTGCCATGAAACCCCTAATTTTCGCTAAATGGGTAAGCTGCTAAGGGCATATATACACAACCGCCATGTGCATAGTCATCAAAATAAAAAAGGTAGTAAGTCAGGGGACAGTTTCCCCATGACTTGCTACCTTTGCTAATAAAGCTGCTTATGTATTTGAAAATGCCATCTGACTGCTCCTTTCCCAATAAGCATATTATCTGATATAGTACGACACATTTGAGTAAATACAAGGCAAAGTCAAACCAGTCAACAGGCCAAAGCCCCTGTTATTGCACACATTTACTTTTTATTTTGTACTGTCAGCATGGTAAAATGTTGGGAAGGATAAAGAATTTTATAGGTAGTGATTACGGTGTCCGGTGATATTCTTCTTTGTGACCTTGACGCCTTCTTTGCCGCTGTGGAACAGTTTGACCATCCGGAATACCGGGGCAAGCCAGTTATCGTAGGTGGGCGGCCAGGTGAGCGGGGAGAAGTGGCAACGTGCTCATACGAAGCCAGAAAATACGGTGTGCATTCGGCCATGCCTATGGCCCAGGCGGTGACACTATTGAAAAAAGAGATGGAAGTGGGTTTTTATGAAAAAGATAGGGATGATCGGCGGATTTGGCCCTGAGTCTACCCTGGATTATTACCGCTTAATGATTGAACATTACCGCCGGCTGCGAGGGGAGGGGACTCTCCCTGAAATCTTTATTTATAGCATGGATGTTTATACCTTGCTAAACATGGTAGGACAACAACGGTGGGATGATCTGATAGGATGGCTTTTGCAAGGAATTAACACCCTGAAAAAAGCTGGTGCTGATTTTGGCATTATTTCAGCCAATACGCCCCACATTGTGTTTGACAGGTTAAATAGCTTGTCCCCGCTGCCGCTAATAAGTATTGTTGAAGAGACAAGCAAAAAGGCAAAAGAGATGGGACTGCAAAAGGTCGGCTTGCTTGGCACAAGTTTTACCATGCGGGCAAGCTTTTTCCCGGAGGTTTTTGCCGGCAATGACATCTCGGTCGTGGCGCCTCGGGAAGAGGAACAAGACTATATTCAGCGCAAACTGATGACCGAGATTGAATTGGGTGAATTTCACGAAGAAACCCGTAGGGGGTTACTTGCGATTGCTAAAAGAATGGTCGATGAGGAGTCTATCCAGGGTTTGATCCTTGGGTGCACGGAATTGCCGCTTATCCTAACCAGGGACCAGTTTGGCATACCGTTTTTGAATACTACGAAAATTCATGTGGAGAGCGCCATCAGGTATTGTTTAGCGGGTAATTAGAAGTGGAAACTATCTGGCCTTGTTATAACGCTAACAGGACTTTTCTAGTTAAAAATATTTGACTTTATTGTTTTTCCAGCGCAAGCTTCATACCGAACGATATAAGCACAAGACCGGTAAGCCGCTGGAAAACACTTCTAAACATGGGTTTATTAAACCAGACACGTATGTAGTCAAGAGCGCCGGCCAAAAACAAAAACCAGATTAAAACTATGATTACCGAGGTCAACCCCAATATAGCCAGCTGCAGATAGGCATCTTTTGTCGGGTCGACAAACTGCGGTAAAAGTGTCATATAAAAAATGGCTGCCTTCGGGTTTAAGGTATTGGTAAGCGCCCCCTGGGCAAAGCAGTTCTTAAAGGTGTTTTGTGAAGCAGGGGCTTTTGCCGGCGTATCTGAAGACGCAGGGGAAATACCGCCTTGCACCCGGGAAATCAATGTGGTTATACCGATATAGAACAGATAAGCAGCGCCGGCATATTTGACAAGCCCAAATAAAAAGGCTGATTTGGCAATAATAACCGACAGACCGAGGACTGCAGCCGTGGTATGGACCATAAGTCCCGAGGCGATACCCAAAGCTGTGGCCTGTCCGCCCTTTCTACCCAGCGCCAGCGTGTTTTTTGTAACCATTGCGAAGTCAGCGCCTGGCAGGATAGCGGCGGCCAAAGCCGTAAGTACAAATAAATTGTAGCTGTGCATGCTCCAGACCCTCCAAAAAGCAACGTGTATGCAGAAAGTAACTTTCTTCAAGCTGCCTGCTAATACCTTCACCGTCACGCCGTTTTTTGGTGATGCCGGATAGCAAATTGCTTCTTTCATTAGGCGGGCTATATTGGACTTTAATTGCTTAAATTCTTGCCCCTTGGGCCGCATTAAGATATAGTTTATTAACAAAAACAGCCGGGGTGATAACGTTGCTTTTAAACGCCATAAAAGAGAAAATTGACAATTCCGTTTTGCATAGTCAACTAAATATTCTTAACGAGCAAGAAATTACGCGAATATATGATCGACCTTTAGTGGGTGTTGCCGGCGTTCAGGATGTGCTTTGGGAGAAACTCAAGGAGCCGGAGGTGGTCGGCCCCCAGCATCTGTCTCCGCAGGAATGGCTGGTTGGCGCTA
>JAQVOH010000179.1 GCA_028702695.1 Desulfotomaculaceae bacterium | reverse complement strand
CCACGCTAACTAATGAGGCTAGAATGTAGCCTACATAACCAAAGAGCGAAAATAACAAACCCAACAGAATGTTCACAAGCGCTAATATAAGAGCTGTCAAAAACAGCACTAAACCCTGATTTGCGTGGTACTGAGCAAATCGATTATCCTTACCGGCCAACCACGGAATTAAAAAGATAATGTAGGCAAAAATAGAAATTATCTTGCCGTCTTCAGCTTCTTGTTTGTCAACATTAATCATTTCGCTGTTTGCCTCCTGTCTGAAATATCTACATCATAGCACGGTATAGTTTAACGGTCAATTGTTATTTTTATCAGTTTAATCTGTTGAATTACCGGTAACCAGTTCAGTTGACATTTATAAAACTTATAATACAGTCGTCTATAAAAGATTACAGATATAAAAAACAAGAAATAAGGCAATTCAATGCTTGTATTTCTTGTTAATTATATCCAGTTAAGTGTCTAATTAAAAACATTTAAAAAGCCTTTGTTAGAATATCTTCCAACTCCTCATAAGTCAATTTAATGGGATTTCCTTTCATACTGCTGGCGTAAATGTCAAACTGTAGGCACCTATCCATAAAAAAAGTCCAACTCCAGGAGCGGGATTCGTAATTTTATGCTTTATCAATTGGTATTATAGCAATCCGGTGAAAGTGTTTTTGACCAGGGAAGAAATTGATCAATCAATTCGGGGTGGTTCACCAGATCGGTGTTGGACATTTCTTTGAGAATATAAACCAGGTAGTTGTAGGGTTTGAGCTGATTGCTTTTCGCTGATTCCGTGAGACTATAAATCATGGCACTGGCAGTTGCGCCTTCGGGGGTATTATGCATCACCCAGTTTTTGCGTCCGATTGTAAAGGGGCGTATACTGCGCTCCGCACGGTTGTTTGTTAATTCCAGACGACCGTCCAACAAGACGTTTTCCAGGTAAGTCCATTGATTCAGGGTATAATTCACGGCATTAGAAAGATAGGATTTTGGCAGTGCATTGGCCTGCATACCGATGAGCCAGTCATGGAAAGCTGCCATCACCGGTTTTAGCAGGTTCAACCGCTTTTGTTTGCGTTCTGCCGGGCTACAGTCATTGAGTTTTTTATCGATATGAAAAATGGCATCACAAAATTGAACCCCTTCATAAGAAGCCGTTCGTTTTTGCTCATCTTTTGACAAGGCTTTAATGGCATCGGCAAAGCCACGCTTGACATGAGCCAGACAGCCGACCACCGTGATGTCCGGAGTCAGATGATGATAAACCTCATATCCATCCGCATGAAGATACCCTTTATAGGTTCCCAGAAAGCTAAGCGCCGCTTCCTTGCTTCTGGTGGGATGATAGTCATAATAGGTCATGGGGGTTTCATCATGAACCCCGGTGCAGTAGACCCACATATAACTTTGGCTGGTTGCCGGCCGATTGGTTTCATTGGCAACCTGAACGCTGGTCTCATCCCCATGCAAAATATCTCGGGTGAGCATGATTTCCCGCATCCGCCGATAGAGAAGCGAAAAGTAATCTTCGGCACAGCGCAGCAGCCAGTTGGACATGGTCTGTCTGGAGATGGCGACACTGTACCGTTCAAACTCCTGCTGCTGTCGGGCAAGCGGCATAGCACAGACATATTTGGCATTGATAATGGCGGCTACCAGTTCCGGCGTTGTAAAGCTCCCGGGAATAAGGGTGTTCGGCATGGCAGCGCGAATGAAGGGGATCTTGACATCCATTCCATCGTCATGTTTCGCGCATTCACGGCAGGTATAGACATGCCGCCGGTGTTCTTCCACTTCAAACCGGGCCGGTATAAATTTAAGCAGCCGGGTGATTTCCACTTTCATGTCATGAAGGGGATGACTGCAATTGGGACAAATACGTTCTGATTCCGGCAGTTCATGCTCAATCACAATGGTCGCCAGATTGGAAAAATCTTTTTCCCGTTTACCCCTGGTCTTTTTCTTTCGGGGCTTTCCAGCCTCATTAAGCACATCTTCCAGATCTGGCTCCGGAACAGAAAAATCCGCTGCCGATTCGGGTTCGTTGAAAAATGAGAGCTGATCACATCCTTCAGGATAAGCTACTTTATCAGAGCCTGATCCAAATTTCTTGTGGGTCAGGAGCGTGATCTGTTCCATTGCCCATGCCAGCTGGGTTTGAGTCTGGATCAACTGAACCTGCAGTTCATTGCAGGTTTTGACCAGCTCATCATAGGGCAGGGGTTGTGTCGTTAAGCGTTGAATTTTGGGTGGTTCCTTCAGATTTTTCATGCTTTTATTATACCATAAACGCATGAAAAAGAACAGATAAATCATCATCAAAATCGCATAACAGCACTATTTTTGAGAACTTTTGAACGCTGAGAAGATTAGATCATCAAGCGCTTTTTAACCGCCCGATGTGCCTGCGGTTGTTCCAGAGAAAGTCCATCCAGAAGCCAGCGGAGCTGCCTCTCTGAAATGCCTTTAACCGTCTGGGATTCATTAAATACCCATTTAAATGTGCCACGGCTGAGCTTACGATAGTAAAGCCACCAGCCGTTGTTTGACCAGCGGAGGATTTTAGCCTTATCTCCCTTTCGATTGAAAAACACATAGAGATGATTGGCAAAGGGATCCATATCAAAAGTCAGCTGTACGAGAGCAGAAAGTCCATTTATCGATTTTCGCATAT